>JAKVCE010000170.1:3653-5479 GCA_022447405.1 Planctomycetota bacterium
GCTCCCGGCCGTGGTTCATCGCCTCGCGACCCCCAGGTAACCGCCGGGGCCGGGGGGGGGGCCCCACCCCCCACCCGCGTCTCCTTTTTCCATCGGAGCCTGACATCGACTCAAAGCAACTCGCCGCCGCCTGCGCACAGCTCGCAGACGAGAAGAAGGGCCTGGACATCCGGGTCTATGAGGTCGGTGAGTACCTGCAGGTCGGCGACTACTTCGTGGTCGTGACAGGGACGAGCCGTCCGCACGTGAAGGCCATCCACCAAGAGCTCCACGTGCGCCTGAAGAAGATGGGCGAGCTCCATGGTGAGCCGGAAGGCGCTGACATGGCCTGGTGGGTGGTCCTCGACTACGGGACAGTGGTCGTGCACGCCCTGCAGCCCGAGGCGAGGGAGTACTACGACCTCGACAGGCTGTACTCAGATTGCCCAGAGCTCGACTGGCGAGAGGTGGAGCTGCCTCCGCTTACGCCTGCGGCCCCAGAGTCGGACGCAGAGGCCCTGGAGGCCTGATTCCCGCTCTCGCGCCCCCGGGCCACTCGCCCCTGGGAGGGCGTGACGCGAGCCCGGCTGGATGACCGATATCGGAATGGGGCAGTCCCGTGGACCAGCCCTGAAACCGATATGGACTGGTACGAATGGGATGAGAGCGCCTTCGAAGCGGCCCGCAACACGCGGCGGCCCGTCCTGCTCTTCGTCGGCGCCGCCTGGTGTCGCTGGTGCAAGGAGCTCGAGCACGAGGTCCTGTCCTCACCGGAGCTCTCCTCGCTGATCAGCGAGCGCTTCATCCCTGTCCGCGTCGACAAGGACAAGCGCCCTGACCTCGACTCGCGCTACGCGCGCGGCGGCTGGCCGACCCTCGCCTACCTCGATGACGAGGGCGCCAACCTCGCTTCGGACAATTATCTCGACGCCCCCGCGCTGCTAGAGCGCCTGCGGACCGTCGCGGAAGCCTATGAGGAGAACCGGAGCGCTATCCGTGAGCTCCTCGCGCAAGATGACGAGCCCGCCGCGGTCCCCGAGCGGCCGCGCCCGCTCGTGAAAGGCGTCGAGGAGACCATCGAGCTCACGGTCGCAGTCATCGATCACACGAGCCAGACCCTCTTGCGCACGGCGGACAAGGAGTACGGAGGTTGGGGGAAGACGCAGAAGTTCCCTCACCCCGAGGCCATCGACTTCGCGCTCCTGCGCTGGTCACAGACGGGTGACGCCGCGCTCCTGGAGCTCGTCCGCAAGACGCTGCGCAACATGCAGAGCGGCGAGATCCACGATCAGGTGGAGGGCGGCTTCTATCGCTACGCGACCCGCAACGACTGGAGCGTCCCGCATCACGAGAAGATGCTCGACTCCAACGCGCAGCGCGCCTACGCCTACCTTGAGGCCTACCAAGCCCTCGGAGAGGAGTCCTGGCGAGACACCGCGGAGGGCGTCTTCACCTGGATGCAGGAGACGCTCTACGACCCCGAGCGCCGCTGCTTCTACGGCAGCCAGGACGCGGACTCCGCTTACGCGAACATCTCTACGAGAGCGGGGCGGGGGTCCTACGGGGCGCCTGAGTGCGACAAGACCCTCTACGCCAACTGGAACGCGATGGCCGCCTCCGCCCTCCTCCACGCCCACAGCGTGCTCGAGGAGCCGCGCTACGCGCGCACCGCCCTCGACGCCCTCGACTTCCTCTGGGAGGAGCTCTACGACTCAGAGCAGGGCGTCTGTCACTACTACGACACAGCGCCCCACCTCCCTGGGCTGCTCTCTGACCAGGCCTACACCCTGCGCGCCATGATCGACGCCGCGCAGTACACCGGAGAGACGCGCTTCCTCTCCTCCGCG
>JAKVCE010000171.1 GCA_022447405.1 Planctomycetota bacterium
CAGACCGCCGCGCGCTCTGAGAGCACGCCAGCGAGGGAGGCGAGCAAGGGCGCGAGCCCGAGGGAGAGGTCCCAGGTCTCGCCAGAGGGGCCGCGGCCGTGGCGCGGCGGGTCGAGGAGCACGACGTGGTACTCCGAGCCGCGGCGCAGCTCGCGCGCGGCGAAGGTCGGCGCGTCCTCCAAGAGCACCCGCCAGGGGCGCTCACCGAGGCCTGAGCGCGCGGCGTTCTCTCCTGCCCAGGCGAGCGAGGTCTTGGAGGCGTCCACGTGGGTGACCTCGTAGCCCGCTTGAGCCGCGACGACGCTCGCCGCGCCGGAGTAGCCGAAGAGGTTCAAGACCCTGGGGCGCTCGACGCCGAAGGAGCCTCGCAGCTCCTTGAGCCACTCCCAGTTGGCAGCCTGCTCGGGGAAGACCCCGACGTGCTTGAAGGGGGTCGGTCGCACGATGAACCGTGCGTCCCCCCAACGGATCTCCCACTCGGGCTCGCTTCCCAGCGCACACTCAGGCGCGTCCGGGCCTGCCTCCCAGCGGCCTCCGCGGTCCGACTCTCGGACGAAGCTGAGGTGAGCCCCGCGCCACGCCTCCTCGGCCATCCGCCGCGGCCAGAGGGCCTGCGGGTCAGGCCGGCGCAGGACAACCTCGCCGAGGCGCTCGAGCTTCTCGCCCTCGCCCGAATCGAGGAGGGAATAATCCGAGAGCTCAGGGTGTGAGAATCTGGTGGGCTCCACGTAAGGGATGCTAGCAGGAGGGGGCCGCGCTCACACTGACGAGGGCGCGTACCAGGCCGCTTCTGGGGTGCGCGGCACGGCTCTTGCAACTAACCTCTCTACGCTCATGCCCACGCTCCCCCACCCGCTCCAGAGGGCCTCCCTGGCCCTCTCGCTCGCGAGCCTCGCAAGCTGCGCGACCTCTGTAGAGCTCAATGAGCTCGTCCTCCTGCATCGCGCAGGGGCTGAGGACGCGGTCGTCGAGCGCTTGCGGGACGATGACGTGAAGGAGGAGCTCCGTGGAGACCGGGACGGCCTCTTGTGGCGCTTGGAGGCGGGAAAGATCCTCCAGGACGCTGGCCGCACCGAGGAGAGCGAGCGCCAGTTCCGAGCCGCGGATGTGCGCATGCGCGAGTATGACGCTGAACCCATCATCAGAGTCGGAGGCGAGCTCGGAGCGCTCATCACGAACCCTGCTGCGCGGGCCTACCGTGGGACGGAGTACGACCGCATCCTCCTCGAGTGCTACAGGGTGTGGAACCACCTCGTCCTCGGGGACCTCTCTGAAGCCCTAGTCCACTGCCGCCGCGCCTTCGTGCGTCAGTCAGAGGCGCTCGAGCGCAACGCTGAGCGGGTCACAGAGGAGCAGCGCGCGGCCAAGGAGCACAGGCTCGAGCTCTCTGAGCTCGTCGGCGGATCTAGATTCGAGCAGACCGTCGCGCCCTCACGCACTCGCGTCGACCCGACCTACGCGGACTGGGTCAACCCCTACGCCACCTGGCTGCAGGGGGTGCTGCAATGGATCGACGAGGACTACGCTCGCGCGGAGGTGGACCTCAGGAAGCTCGCGGGAATGCACCCTGAGAGCCCCGGCGTCGCGGCACTCCTAGCCGAGGTGGACGGCGGCGCAGTCGCCGCTGTGCCTGGGATGACGCGCGTCTTCTTCATCCACGAGGCTGGCGACGCTCCGTCCCGCGCCGAGGCGAGCTTCGTCCTCCAGACGCCGCGCTTCGGCTACACCCCCATCGTGTTCCCAGTCCTCCTCTACGAGGCGCGCCAGCCCGGCAGCTTTGAGATCACAGACACTGCGGGCGGGCTCCTGGCCACGTCCGAGACCATCTCTAACTTCGAGGCCATCGTCGCGAACGACTACGAGATGCGCCTCGCAGGGGTCGTCTTGCGCGCCTTCCTCTCCGTGATCCTCAAAGAGACGGTCACGGAGGGCCTCGTCGAGGTAGACCGCGAAGAGGACGGTCGCGAGGACGGCTGGGGCTTCCTCGTTGGGAACCTCTACAAGATCGCGAGCGCTGGCTGTGACACCCGCACCTGGCGCAGCCCAGGCGCCCGCATCGAGGTCGCCCACTTCCTCATCCCGAACGGAGAGGTCGCGCAGATGCACCTCTTGGACCCCGTTGGTACGCGGATTGCAAGCTATCAGACCGAACCGCAGACGGCGCCTGTCCTCTTCGTGAGGGTCCGCTCCCATGGAGGGGGCGCCGTGAGCATCCAGACCGCGACCCTCGGGGGTCCGAACTCATCCACTCAACCCTAGAACCTGTCCCATTCCAGACCCGTTTGACTCCTCCACAGAGGACACCCATGAAGAACCTCAACCTACGAGCTAGCGCCCTCCTCCTCCCCGCCCTCCTCCTCACCGCGAGCTGCGGCTCCGCTCCCAAGCGGATCGACCCCTTCGGCGACGAGAGCGTCACGTCCATGGGCGTCGACTACAGCGAGATCGTCGAGTGGAGCGAGACCCTCACGATGCGCATGCTCGAGAGCGGCTTCCTCCGCTCAGACGAGTTCGGTCCGAAGCCGGTGAAGATGGTCGTGAGTGACATCGAGAACAAGACGGACCTCTCCCAGTTCCCCACCGAGATGGTGCTCGGCAGGATGCGCACGAACCTCCTGGGCTCTGGCCTCGTCCGCTTCGTCTCCACCTACGGGACAGACGGCACGGATGAGATGACCCGCGACACCCAGCTGCTGCGAGAAGACCCGCTCTTCGACTCCAAGCAGATCCCTGAGCTAGGTCAAGCGACCGTCGCGAGCCTCTCCCTGCGTACGCAGATCCTCTGGGCACGCTCCGGAGCCGGCAAGAAGAGCCAGAACACCTACGAGGTCCGCATGTTCGTCACGGACGTGCGCAACGGCGAGGTCGTCTGGGAGGACTTCTCAGCGCCCGTCGCCAAGCGTCAGGTCAAGGCCGGCATCGGTTGGTAGGCCTCTGAAGGAGCCGGCGCTCCCGGCCATTCACTAAGACTCGGTCGGGAGACCGCCCTGCGCTCTCCCGACCGCTCCCTCTGCTCCCTCCTTAGCGGAGACGACCACCGCACCCGATTCCACCTCGAACAGCGGCCCAGAGGGTCTACACTCTCCTCGTGCCTCAGCCTGATCGAAACCTGCGCGTAGGGACGGTCCCCTACCTCGTCGCGCGCCCGCTCGACTGCGGGCTCGAGGCGGAGCCCGGCATCGAGCTCGTCCGCGACGTCCCTGCCGCGCTCGTGAGCTCTCTCAGGAGCGGCGCGCTCGACGTCGCCTTGGTGAGCTCGATCGAGCTCTACCGCCAGCCCGGCTACGCCTACCTCCCCGACCTCACGGTGGCGGCGAACGGCTTCATCTCCAGCGTGCTCATGTTCCATGAGCGGCCCCTCGAAGAGCTGCGCTCCGTCGCCCTCGACCCCGCGAGCAGGGCGGCCAGGGCGCTCTTGCAGGTCGTCCTCGCTGAGCGCGGGCTGAGCCCCGAGTGGGTGGATGTGGAGCCTGGAAGAGACCCACGGCACGCAGGCTGCGACGCCTGGCTCAGGATCGGTGACCCCGCCCTCAAGGAGTATGTCGACCCGACCGCCCCCGAGGCCTTCTGCCCCTCCGAGGCCTGGATGGAGATGACGGGCGCTCCCTTCCCCTTCGCCGTGTGGATCGTGCGCGAAGGGGTAGACCTCAGCGAGCACATGGACGCCTTCTGCCGGGCCCGTGAGCGCGGCGCAGCCACCCTGGAGAGCTTCGTCCGAATGGGCGCAGAGACCTGGGAGCTCGACCCCGCCTACGTCCACCGCTACCTCGCAGAGGAGAGCCTCTACTCCATGGGGGATGACCTCCCTGAGACCTTGCGTGAGCTCCGCGACCGCGGCGCGCGCCTAGGACTCTGTGATGGGAGCCTCGACCCCTGCCCGGTCGAGCCCCTGCGCTCGGAGGGCGTCTGCAGTTGAGCCCGCGCCTCCTCCTCGTAGACAACTGCCCGCACTGCAAGGAGCGGCTCCCGGAGCGAGGGCTGCGCACCTGCCCCCACTGCGGCGGATCCCTCCAGCAGCGCTATCTCAAGGCAGGCTGCCTCTCCTCGAGCCCTGTGCTCCTCTTCGCGGCGCTCGCGGCCCTCTGGTGGGCCGCTTCCTGAGCCCTGAGATCGCCCGGTTATTGAACAAAGGGGCGGTCATCGCTTAGATGGTCTGACACCTGAGGCGAGGGCGCGCGGAGAGGGAGGGGCTCCCGAGGACGCGCTCCTCCAAGAGACAACGATGACTGCTGCATGACCGACACCCTGTTCGACGACGACACCCAAGTGGCCAAGGCTCGATCCAAGAAGAAGACCTCGAAGGCGCGCTCAAGGGCGCCCAGGGGGAAGAGCGCAGAGGCTATGGCCGCCAAGCAGCGCGACATCTCCGTCAGCGAGTTCTTCAGCAAGAACCGCCACCTGCTCGGCTTTGACTCCCCGCTCAAGGCGCTCTTGACGACAGTCAAGGAGGCCGTCGACAACTCCCTCGACGCCTGCGAAGAGGCGGGGATCCTCCCCGAGATCGCCGTCGAGATCACGCAGACCGACGACAAGGTCTTCATGGTCACCATCGAGGACAATGGCCCGGGGATCGTCGACACACAGATCGGCAAGATCTTCGGCAAGCTGCTCTACGGCTCCAAGTTCCACAAGCTCTCGCAGAGCCGCGGACAGCAGGGCATCGGCATCAGCGCCGCGGGGATGTACGGCCAGCTCACGACCGGCAAGCCCATCCACATCTTCTCCAAGACGGGGAAGCGCAAGCCTGCGCACGAGTTCGTGCTCTCGATCGACACCGCCCGCAACAAGCCGGAGGTGCACTCAAGTGAAGAGGTGAAATGGGACAAGGACCACGGCACGCGGGTCTCCATCGAGATGGAGGCGCGCTATCAGAAGGGCGCGCGCTCGGTCGACATGTACCTCAAGCAGACCGCGATCGCGAACCCCCACCTCACGCTGCACTTCACCGACCCCTCCGGGGAGAAGATCACTTACAAGCGCAACACGAAGGAGAAGCCGAAGGAGACGATCGAGATCAAGCCGCACCCGCACGGGATCGAGCTCGGGATCTTGATCGCGATGCTGAAGGACACCACGTGCCGCTCGCTCTCCGGCTTCTTGCAGGAAGAGTTCTCCAGGGTCGGCGCGACCGTCGCGAAGAAGATCATCACGGCGGCGTCCAAGAAGAAGGGCGCCGGCACGCTGACCACCAAGTCCTACCCCAGCCGAATCGCGCGCCAAGAGGCCTCCGCCCTCCACGCAGCGATCCAAGAGACAAAGATCAGCTCACCCTCCACGGACTGCATCGCGCCGATCGGGGAGGAGCTGCTCCTGCGCGCGGCGATACGCCGCCGCCCGCGCTGCCCTCCCCGAAGCCTCCTCAGCCCCTGACAGAGCGCGAGGACCCCTGGCCCTCTGCGGCTGCGCGCCTCGCCCCGCCAGCGCGAGGGACCCCCCCAGACATTCTGAGGAGCTGGAAGCAGGC
>JAKVCE010000172.1 GCA_022447405.1 Planctomycetota bacterium
AGGGAGACGAGGACATCGCCTACGACGAGAAGGCTGAGAAGAACGCGAGGAAGCACGAGGATCGCGCTCTGGTCCTCTCCGCTGTACGCGACACCTTGCTGCCCATGCTCTCGGAGGGGGCTGACGCGACGAGCCTCTCTGAGGCTGGGAAGGCGCTCTTGGCCGAGCGCGAGTGGAAGTTCCCGGCCCTGGGTCAACCCTTGCGCTGCGCCCTGACCGGCGCAGCGGGAGGTCCGGACCTCTTCGATGTGCTCGTCTGGCTCGGCCCAGAGAGAGCGCGGGTGCGCCTTGAGAGCGCCATGGAGCGACTCTCGTAGAGAGCCTGGTCAGTAGCGTTCAAGGGGAGGCCTGAGGCTGCCGATGTGCAGAGTGGGGAGTATCCCCCTGCATATGGACACCGAGAGACAGACGCTGAGCTGCGAAGAGGCGCGGGCCAAGATCCCGCAGCACGTGCAGGGCGGCCTGGAAGGTGAGGAGGCCAGGTCCCTCCGCGCGCACTTTGAGGGCTGCGTTGACTGCGCCGAGAGCTATCGGGAGCAGGTGGAGGCGAAGGTCGACCTAGGCTTGCACGCGATGCAAGAGGTCGAGGCAGCGGAGACCAGGCGCAAGGTCGAGCGCGTGCGGACCTCGCGCGAGATGAGCGCGCCTGAGCGTGTCCTCAAGATCAGGACCCTCATCCTCCCGCTCTTCTTCGCGTGGCTCTTGGTCCAGATCTCAGGCGTCTTCGCTCAGGCCCCGCGCATCGTCTTGTTAGAGGCCGAGGGCGCGGTCGATGTCGCCGGCCGACCGGTGGAGGCTTATGAGGAGCTGGGCGAAGACGACGCGCTGCTCTTGGTGCGTGGCGCCTGGTGCCAGGTCGCGGACGGCGGCCGCGCGGTCTTTGAGGTCCCCGGCGGGCGCTTCAGCCTGACGGGGCCTGCTGCTGTCTTAGCCGAGGGCGTCGAGCCGCCGAGGCTGCGCGTGCAGTACGGGACCCTCGCGCTCCAGGTGGACGGGCCGCTCGAGCTCGTCACACAGCGCGGGTCCTTGGAGGTCACGGAGGGCAGCGGCACGATCGTCGCTGGACCGGAGGTCTTGGAGGTCTCTTGGGCGCGAGGTGATGGGCGCATCATCGACGCTCGCGGCGAGACCTCCCTCGAACCAGACACCGTGACGCGGCGATGAACGGCGGCCTCGCCCTCACCGCGGGCGCGCTCTATGTAGGGACGGCGGAGACGACCGCTCACGTCCACGCCTTCGACTTCGACGGGCATCCGCTCAGGCCAGGCTTCTCCTTCCGCGGCGAGCATGACGAGGCGGCTGGGGTCGCCGGTCTCTGTGTCGACGACGACCGCCGCCTCTGGATAGCTGACGGCGCGGGCGCCTGCCTCTGGGGCTTCAGCGTCTTTGGGAAGAGCCTCGCGCGCGTGCCGGGAGAGACGGAGGATCGGACTGGGTGCTTGGGGCGGCCCGTCGCGGTCGCGAACCAAGGGAAGGACACAGATCAAGAGCTCGTGGTCGCGGGCCGAGGGCGCAGGCGCCACGCCTTGCACGTCCTGCCCGTGGAGGCGGGCGCTGGGGGAGGGCGCTCGCTCAGGCCGCAGGGTCACCACGACAAGCTCTTCGAAGACCTCATCCACGTCGACGCCTTCGACGAGTGGATCCTGTGCTGTGAGCGCGGGGCTGGCCGCGTGCAGGTCTTTGAAGGTCGTGACTTCCACTTCGCCTTCCAGCCTGAGGTGCCCGAGGGCGCGGAGCTCCGCGCGGCGCGCATGTGCGAGGACGGCCGCTTTGTCTGTGTCTTCGGAGGGGAGTCGTCCTCCCTCGTGCTGCTCGACCGCCGCGGGCGGCTGATGAGGGTCCTCGCGGAGGGGGGCGAGGAGGAGGGCGCGGTATACGAGCCCTCGGACCTGGTGCTGGAGTTGGGGGCTCCCGACTCGACCGCGAGGGTCTGGGTCTTGGACCGCGACGGCTGCCGCGTCCAGGTGTTCACCCTGGAGGGTCGCTGCCACGGCTCCTTCCCGGAGTTCCCTTTGAGGCGAGACTGACTCGCCAGAGGCGCGGCCTTAGGTGAGAATGAGGGCCGTGGCGATTCAGCGAGAAAAGCGAGGCAAGAACCGCACCCTCATCCTAGGGGGAGCCTGTCTGCTCTTTGCCGCGGTGATCGCGGGGCTCTTCTCGGCGCTGGGCACAGATGACCACGCCGAGCTGGAGGTGCCCGTGAGCGTCTTCCTTGAGGATGAGCCGATGGGGCTTGAGGGAGGCGGAGGGCTCGAGGTGGATTCAGAGGAGCGGCAGCAGGTCGCCCTCAGCGGAGGTGACGAGCGAGAGGTGCTCGTCGCGGGCGCGCAACGCGACGCGACCTTCAGCGGCAAAGTGGAGGATCGCGTCAGCCTAGACGGACTGGCTGGCGCTGGGGTCAAGGTCGTCGTAGGTGAGGAGACGATCCTCGGGACGGCGGACGCGGGCGGCGCGTTTGAGCTGCGCGTTCCAGAGGGAGCTCCCCTGAGCGTCGAGGTGAGCGCGGCTGGGTACAACCCCTCGCGGCGGTCCGGGGTCGACAGCGACCAGGAGGCCGTGTTCAGGCTCGACCGGAGCTCGACCTTGCGAGGCAAGGTCATCGGTCCAGGTGGAGAGGAGTTGGCGGTGACCGAGGTGCACATCACCGCGGACGACCGGCGCGAGGAGCGCCTGCTCGAGCTGAGGCCCGATGAGCTCGGACAGTTCGAGGTGGTCGGGCTGGAGCCAGGAGAGTTCAACGTCGCGGCTTGGGCGCCGGGGTGGAGCTTCGACGTTCAGCGCGACATCATCGTGCGTCCAGGTGACGAGACCTACGTCGTGCTTGAGCTGATCAGGGCCGGGAGCGCGAGCGCACAGGTCGTCTTTGAGGGGACGACGAAGGGTGTCCCAGGAGTTGAGGTCGAGGTGGAGCCCTGGGTGCAGGGGCTCCCACGCGAGGTGGAGGACATCGTCCTGCTCAAGTTCGAGACGGATGAGCTCGGGCTCGTGGACCTGGAGTCTCTCAACCCCGGTGAGAACCGCGTGCGCCTCTACGCGGACTGGGGAGAGATCCGCTACGCGCCGCGCCTCTTGGTGGAGAGCGGCGAGCACCAACGCCTCACCTGGAGCATCCCCGCCCAAGCAGCCTGCGGCGGCGTGCTCTTGGACGCTGGAGGACAACCCGCAGAGGGCATGGTCTGGATCACCCCCACGCCCCAGCGGAGGGGTGGGCGCGAAGCGCTTGAGGAGCAGTGGGAGGAGCGGATGGAGTGGCCGCTCAGGCAACCGACCGGCTCCGATGGTCGCTTCTTCTTCCCTGAGGTCCCGACCTCCGTGAGCTTGCGCTTGAGTGGGACGCTGGGCGTGGACGAGGCGCCCCCCCTGGACTTCGGCTTTATCGACAAGCACCTCAAGGCAGGCGAGACCGCCACCGACCTTGAGCTCCGCCTCGCTCAAGAGCAGGTGATCACCGGACAGGTCTTGGACTCTGAAGAGGAGCCTGTCTCTGACGCGTCCGTGTCGACCTGGGGCGTGTTGCAAGCGGACGCGATCTTGGATGAGGTCATGAAGAAGCGGGTGCAGGGAGGCGGCGGAGAGCTGAAGACCAGCGGCTTCTCGGTGAAGACGGACGAAGAGGGCCGCTTCATGCTCACCGGGTTGGTCACGGAACGAAGCGGTGTGATCGTCAGGCATGAGCGCTTCAGGACCAACTACGAGGAGCTCAAGGGCGGCGCCCCCAAGGAGCCTCTCTTGATCTACTTGCAGGAGAACAGGGGGGTGAGCGGCCGGGTCGTGGATGAGTACGGAGACGCGGTCCCCTGGGCGCGCGTCTCAGGCTCGCGGGGGAACGAGCGCAGGAGGAGCGAGTCGACCTATGCGGACGAGTTCGGCCGCTTCCAGTTCAAGTCCCTGCGTGAAGGGACATGGAAGTTCTACGGCAGCTTGAGCGGCTATGAGCGCGTCGAGACCTTGGAGGTGGAGGTGCCCTTCGAGGGGGAGATCACGCTGAAGATGAAGCGGTCGCGGACTCCGGACCCTGCGACGATCCGTGGCCTCGCGCTCTTGCCAGATGGTGAGGCACCGGCACGCCTCAGGATGCAGCGCCTGCACTCAGCCGCGATGAGCGTGGACGGCGGCGAGTTCCGGATCAACGGGCTCTCTCCAGGCGCTCACAACTTCGTCTTAGAGGCCTCAGGCTGCGCGCCGCGCAGCCTCGGTGAGCTCGTCCTACGCGAGGGCGAGGAGCGGGACGTCGGGGTCGTGAGGATGTACCCGGGCATCCAGGTAGAGGTGGAGGTCCGCGAAGAAAGACCCCTGCCAGGAGAGCGGGGGAGCTCGCTCTCAGGGGCGCGGGTGCGGATGGAGCCTGTCGGAGGCTACGCGGTGGAGGCTGGCCGCGGCACGCGCAGGCCCGGTCGCTCCCGTCGCGGGGACTATCCGATGGGGACCTTGGAGCTAGGCGAGTGGCGCCTGAGCGTTCGCCTCGACGGGTATGCGCGCTACGAGCGCACGATCACCCTCCAGCCCGGGAGAGAGCGGGAGATCAAGGTCGAGCTGGAGAAGCAGCAGTGAGCGCGGACTTTCCTGAGCTCCCGCTGCATCCGGAGGGCCTCTCAAATGAGCTCCCTGCGCGTGACCGGAGCGCCGTCGCGGCGGCGCTCTCAGAGTCGAAGGTCGGCGGGGGAGAGCTCGCGGCGGTCGTGGACCTCGGCACGAACTCTGCGCTCCTCATCGTAGGAGAGGTCGTGGATGGAGAGCTGGTCGTGGTGGAAGAGCACGGCTCCACGCCGCGCCTCGGCGAGGGCCTCGCTAGGACCGGCGCCCTCGACGACGAGGCGATCACGAGGACGATGGAGGTCTTGCGACACTTCGTCGAGCGCATGGACATCAACGGAGTCACGCCCGACTCCAGACGCTTCGCGGGGACCGCGGTCCTGCGCCGCGCCTCGGACGCATCCCGCATCATCGAGCGCGCTGCGGAAGAGCTCGGCGTCGTGCTCGAGGTCTTGCCGGAGGAGGAGGAGGCGAGGCTCTCTCATCGGGCCGGTGAGCTCTCGGACGCCTCGGGCGAGGTGGTCGTGGTCGATGTGGGCGGTGGGAGCACTGAGCTCGCCTGGGGCGGTGGCGAGGGTCGCGCGTCGATCCCCGTCGGCGCGGTGGTCTTGACCGAGACGTGGCTCGGACTCGGCGGTCGGGAGCCCATCGAAGGAGGGGGGTGGGAGGCGCTGTTGAGCGCGACAGAAGAGGCCGCGCGCGCGCTCCCCGCGGGGGTGTGCGCGGGTCGGGACTGTGTGCTCGTCGGCGGCGCGGCGGTGAACCTGGCTTGTTTGGATCAGGACCTCGCCAGCTTCGACGTACGCCTGGCTGAGGGAAGAGAGGTGAGCCGTCGGGAGGTGCTGCGATGGAGCGAAGAGCTCGCTGCCATGGACCTCATGTCTCGCCTAGAGCT
>JAKVCE010000173.1 GCA_022447405.1 Planctomycetota bacterium
ATCTGCAGCAGGCTCTCAGAGACCTCGGATTGATGGAGGGAATTTAGCGGCCTCACCTCTGTCCATCACTGAAGCTCGCGCAGGATCTCTTGCGCGAGCTCCGGCGAGATCCCGGGCGTGCTGCTGAGCTCCTCGACGCTCGCGGCGGAGACGCCCTTCACAGAGCCGAAGCGCTTCAGGAGCGCCTTGCGCTTCGCAGGACCCACGCCCGCGATGGAGTCCAGCTTGCTCTTCACCTTGCCGCGCTCCTTCCTGTGATAGGTGATGGCGAAGCGGTGCGCCTCGTCGCGGATCCGCTCCAGGAGATGCCGCACGCCTGAGTTGCGCGCGAGCTCCAGGGGAGCCGCAGCTCCAGGGATGATCAGGCGCTCCTCGGAGCGCTTCTTGCGCTTCCCCTCCTTGCCGCGCTCCGCGCGCGCCTTCGCGATCCCCGCCACAGCGACGTGGAAGGCGCCGGCCTCCTCCCTCGCCTCCAGCGCCTTCGCCACCTGCTGCTCTCCCCCATCAATGAGGACGAGGTCCGGGAGGTCGTCCTCCCGCGCGCCCCGCGTGAGCGAGCGCCCCACCACCTCGCGCATGCTCGCGAAGTCGTCCTGCCCGTCCACCGTCTTCACCTTGAAGCGGCGATATCCGTTCCTGTCCGGCAAGCCGCCTGTGAAGCGCACCCGGCTCGCGACCACGTTCGTGCCCTGCAAGTTCGACACGTCAAAGCAGTCGATGACCCGCGGCGTCGCTTCGAGGTCCAAAATCCGCGCGAGCTCCACCAGGAGCGCCTCCCCGCGCTCCTCGTCGTCCTCGATCTTGGCGAGCGCAGCCCGCGCGTTCTCGTTCGCGAGGTCCAACATCCTGCGTCGCTCACCGCTCCGCGGCGCGATGAGGCGCGGCTCCCCGGCGAGCCCCGCCATCAACACCTCCGCGTCCGCGGGCTTCACAGGGAGGACGAGCTCACGAGGCACCACCCGCTTGCCCCCCGCATAGAGCGCCGTCACCACCGAGTGCAAGAGCTCCTCGTCGGGGAGCTCCGAGCGAAAGCGGTGGCTGCGGCTCTCCGTCAGCCGCCCCTCCCTGAAGGAGAGGCGCTGCACCAGGGCGTCTGAGCCGCGCCGGGCGAGCCCGATCACGTCACGGTGCACCTTGTCGTGCGGGGTCACGCCCTGCCCCTCCACCGTCTTGCGCAGGGCGACCAGCCGATCGCGCCAGTGCGCGGCGCGCTCGTACTCCTCCGACGCAGAGGCCTGGCGCATGCGCAGGTCGAGGTCCTGCTCGAGCTCCGCCGTATCACCCGAGAGGATCTTGAGCGCGCGCTCCAAGAGGCCGCCGTAGTCCTCCTCTGAGATGAGATCCACGCAGGGCGCCGAGCAGAGCTTGAGCTGGTGCTTGAGGCATGGCCGCGAGCGGTTGTTGAGCACATGATCAGGGCAGTCCCTGAGCGGCACCACCCGGTGCAGCTCGGAGAGCGTCCGCCGCACCGCGGGGGTGGAGACGAAGGGACCGAACGTGCGACTGCGCCCCTTGACCTTCCCTTCCTTCGAGCTGTGCTGGCGCACGAACTTGAGGCGCGGGAAGCGCTCGTCCAAGTCCACGCGGATCATCAAGAAGGACTTGTCGTCCTTGAAGAGCACGTTGTGCGTCGGCTTGTGCTGCTTGATGAGCGAGCCCTCGAGGAGCAGCGCCTCCGCCTCGGTGCGCGTCACGATCGTCTCGAGCGTGTGCGCCTCCTGCTCCAGGAATCGAATCAGGAGCCGGCCGTCACCGCCTGGCCGCTTGTAGGAGGCGACCCGCTTCTTGAGCTCCTTGGCCTTCCCGACATAGATGACCTCCTCGGACTCGTCGCGGAAGAGATACACCCCAGGCTTGTTGGGGAGGTCGTCCTGCCACCACCTGGGGTGACTCACCTCTTGAGCTCCATCCGCTCCAAGACCTTGATCCTGTCGCGCAGGCTCGCCGCCTCCTCGAAGGCGAGCTCCTCAGCCGCGCGCAGCATGTCGGCGCGGAGTCGCGCGAGCTCCCCGCGCAGCTCCTTCGGAGTCCATGAGAGCGCCTCGTCCTCATCACCGGACAAGGCCTCCGCCTCGGCGATCTCCGGGTAGTCCATCTCATAGATCGCCTCGATCCCCTCGCGGATAGGCTTCACGATGGTCTCCGGAGTGATCCCCCGCTCCTCGTTGTAGACCTCCTGCAGCGCGCGCCTGCGGTGGACCTCGTCCACCGTCACGCGGATCGAGTCCGTCTCCTTGTCCGCGTAGAAGATCACCCGACCCTCCACGTTCCGCGCCGCGCGCCCGCAGGTCTGGATCAGCGAGGTGGTCGAGCGCAGGAAGCCCTCCTTGTCCGCGTCGAGCACCGCGACCAGCGCGACCTCTGGCAGGTCCAAGCCCTCCCGCAGGAGGTTGATCCCGACCAGCACGTCGAACTCTCCCAGGCGCAGATCCCTGAGGATCGCCGTGCGCTCCAAGGCGTCGATCTCCGAGTGCAGGTATCGGACGCGCACCCCGAGCTCGGAGTAGTAGGTCGTGAGCTCCTCGGCCGAGCGCTTCGTGAGCGTCGTCACGAGGACCCGGAAGCCAGCGTCCACCGTCTGCCGGACCTCCGCGAGGAGGTCGTCCACCTGCGTCCCCGCAGGTCGGATGTCGATCTTCGGATCCAGGAGCCCCGTCGGGCGCACGATCTGCTCGAAGACGGCGTCCTTGGACTGCTTGAGCTCCTGCTCGCTCGGCGTCGCCGAGACATAGACCACCTGGTTCACGATCTGGTCCCACTCCTCCGCGCGGAGCGGGCGGTTGTCCAGGGCGCTCGGCAAGCGGAAGCCGTGCTCGACGAGGTTCTCCTTGCGCGCGCGGTCACCGCGGTACATCCCGCGGATCTGCGGGACCGCGACGTGGCTCTCGTCCACGAAGACGAGCCAATCGTCCGGGAAGTAGGAGAGCAAGGTCGCCGGCGGCTCGCCGGGCGCGCGGCCGTCCATGTAGCGCGAGTAGTTCTCGATGCCTGGGCAGACGCCGATGGTCCGCAAGAGCTCCAGGTCGTGCCGCGTGCGCTGATCGAGGCGCTGTGACTCGAGGAGCTTGTCCAGCTTGTTCAGCTCGTGGAGCCTGCCATCGAGCTCCTCCGCGATCCCGTCCACCGCCTGCAGGATGCGGTCCTCCGGGGTGACGTAGTGGTTCGCGGGGTACACCATCGCGCCCTCGAGCGGTCGCAGCACCTCGCCGCGCAAGGGGTTCACCACCGACATGCGATCCACCTCGTCGCCGAAGAGCTCGATGCGGATCACCTCGTCCTCTTCATAAGACGGGAACACCTCGACGACATCTCCGCGAGCGCGGAAGGTGCCGCGCCGGAAGTCGTAGTTGTTGCGCGTGTACTGCAGGCGAGTGAGCTCGCGCAGGAGCTCATCGCGGTCGATGGTCTGGCCCACCTCCCCCGGGAGCGCCATCTCGCGGTAGTTCTTGGGGCTGCCGAGGCCGTAGATGCAGGAGATCGAGGCGACGACGATCACGTCGCGGCGCTCGAGGAGCGATCGCGTCGCGCTGTTCCGCAGGCGCTCGATGTTCTCGTTCCGGCTCGCGTCCTTCTCGATGAAGGTGTCGCTCGCGGCGACGTAGGCCTCCGGCTGGTAGTAGTCGTAGTAGCTCACGAAGTACTCGACCGCGTTGTCCGGAAAGAGCTCGGTGAACTCCGCGTAGAGCTGCGCCGCGAGGGTCTTGTTCGGCGAGAGGATCAGCGCGGGGCGGTTGAGCTCCGCGATGGTCGCCGCCATCGTGAAGGTCTTCCCTGAGCCCGTGATCCCTAGGAGGGTCTGGTAAGGGCTCCCGGCGCGCAGGCTCTGGGTGAGCCCTTGGATCGCTGCCGGCTGGTCCCCCGTCGGCTCAAAGGGGCACTCCAGCCGGAACGCTCCCCTCTTCTCTGTACCGCTCGCGCTCACCCGGAGATCCTAGCAAGGCCAGCGCCGCTCTCGTTGCACCTCCGGAGGAGCCCGGTTACCTTCCAGAAGTGCTCCCCTAGGCCTCCAAAGCCCACATCGGGGGGCACGCAGGCCCCGTCCCCAGGATCCCTAAGCCTCGCGAGGGTCGCTCTCGCCCGCTCCGGTATCATGGGGAGCGGCAAACCGCCGACCGACCGCAACCAGAACACGACCCAGACGCATGCGAATCCAGTGCACCTCCTGCAAGGCGACCGCCAAGATCCCCGCTGAGAAAGAGGGGGCGAAGGTCCGCTGCCCCTCCTGCGGGCACATCTACGTCGCGCGCCCCGCTGGCTCTCGTGGCTCCTCCCGGTCCAAGTCCAACGACACGAAGCTCATGATCTTCGGCGGAGTGGGTCTCGTCGGAGTCTTCTTCATCATGATGGTCGCGTCCGGCGGAGACGAGGTCGAGACCAGCACGACCGACACCCTCCCCGAGCTCGTCGAAGAGGTGGTGCTGGAAGACCTCACAGGATGGGACTCTCCCCTCGTGAAGCAGACGCGCTCCATCCACAGGGCCGCCTTCGAGCGCGACAAGGTCAAGATCCTGCGAGCCCTCGCGATGGACCACGTCTACGCGCGGGTCAAGACGACCGAAGAGCGCGAGGTCATCCCCGGCGACTGGGGCGTCCTCTCCAGCGACGACCAGTTCACCTTTGAAGAGGAGCTCCTGAACGGGATGCTCGCCTACGAGCCGGCTAACCTCGTCGCGGGGTGGAAGCCCTTCGACGGCAAGATCCTCCTCGAAGAGGACGCCCTCGCCACCGTGCGCATCACCCTCGAGCCCCGCGACACGGAGCTCGGCGTCCAGACTCGACACATGGACTGGCGCTTCACCAAGGTGAAGGGCGCTTGGAAGGCGTGGTCCTGGGAGCGCTGGATCTCCCCTGCCGAGAAGCGCGGCGAGCTCGTCGCGCGCATCACCCCTGTCGCGCGAGAAGAGATGAAGCCAGCGAGCTTCGTCGAGCGCGGCGACCTCGTCGAGGTCGCCTTGCGCGCGGTGGTGGCGAACCTGCCGCGCCGGATCGCCGAGCGAGAGGTCGCGGTGGCGAGCGAGGCGTTGGGGCTGGGTGAGGGCGACGCCGAGATCGTCTCGTTCGAGGGTCACGGCCCGGGCAACGCGGTCTGGGTGGCGGTGACGCACACGCGCATGTCCGAGGTGTTCTCGGCGATCGGTGAGAAGCGCAAGCCCGCCGAGCGCGTCGCCGAGGAGGTCGCGCGCGAGGTCAGCGCCTACCTCGCCTCGGGCGCGCCTGTGGGCGAGCACCTGGCTGATCAGTTGCTCATCCCGATGGCGTTCGCAGGCGGCGGCGAGATGGTGTGCATGACGCCGTCACTGCATACGCGCACCCAGGCCGAGATCATCGAGAAGTTCCTCGAGGTCGAGTACACGTTCGAGGAGCTCGGCCCCGGCCGTTGGCGTGT
>JAKVCE010000174.1 GCA_022447405.1 Planctomycetota bacterium
CTTAGACCCCTTCCGATACCGCGCGGTGATCTCCATGGCAGCACCCCGGTTGGAGTTGCTCACCCTGCCAGCGTAGCTCACGCGATTCCCATAGTGCGTGACGCCATCTATGGCGTACTGATACTCAACCTTCGCTCGATAGGTCGTCCCACCTCCATCGTTTGAGCGGCTGCGAACGATATCTGTCGCGATCACTTCGCCCTCCACCATGGGCCAGCTCTCGCTCTCCGTAGCGCGGTTGATGGAGAAGATCCCGGCGGAGAGGCAGAGGCCTCCCACCAGGGTGAAGATCGGCGCCCCGATCTTCAGGAAGCCGTTGGCTGAGCGCTCTTTGTGCACCGCACGCAGGGACTCCAGCTCGGAGGCGCTGACGCTCTTGAGCACCTCACTCTGCGCCGACATGTCCTTCATGCTCCGGCGCACGAGCTTGAATCCCAAGAACACGAAGACGGGGAGGATGAGCCCGAAGGTGATGAAGAAGACGTTGGTCATGCGCTCATGGTGCCCGAGCAGACAACGCAGACCAAGGATGAGCGCACCACGCGCAGCGCAAAACCCACTATGCTGCGTCCATGAACCGCACCGCAAAGCTCGCCCTCTTCGCCCTCTGCCTCTCCTCTCCGCATGAGCTCTACGCCCAGAGCGGCGGAGCCAAAGGCGGGGCTCACTACATCCCCGGTGATGTGAAGGTCGGCGAGAAGACCTATCCCTACATCGTCCTCCCGCCCCTCGAGGTCGTCGAAGGCGAGGAGTACCCGCTCTTCCTCTTCCTGCACGGCGCCGGCGAGCGCGGGAGCGACAACGAGCGCCAGAAGGGCCACTTCCCGAACCGGATGGCTGGCGAGTGGTACCGCGAGCGCTTCCCCGGCTACGTGCTCGCCCCGCAGTGCCCGAAGGGAGTCAAGTGGGCCGACGTGGCTTACGGCGACCCGAAGAACAAGTCTGAGCCCTCAGATCCGATGCGCGCGGCGATCGCGGCGCTCGGTGAGGTCGTGCGGGATCACCCCATCGACACGGACCGCATCATGCTCACCGGCCTCTCCATGGGCGGCTACGGCACCTTCGACCTCGCCTCCCGCTACCCCGGCTGGTTCGCTGCGGCAGCGGCGGTCTGTGGCGGCGCAGACGAGCGGCTCGCGCCGCGCTACGCTGGCCTCCCCATGCACGTCTGGCACGGCGACGCAGACCGCGTGATCTCGGTGGAGCGCTCGCGCGTGATGGTCCAGGCCATGAAGGAGCTCGGCCTCGAGGTCTACTACACCGAGCTGCCGGGCGTCCGACACAACTCCTGGGACAACGCCTACGGCAAAGACGGCTGCATCGATGAGCTCTTCCGAGAGCGGAGGGACCCCATGAAGATCCAACAAGCCACCGCCAAACTCCTCGCCGACGTCATCGCCCCCGACGAGCGCGTCGCCTTCCTCGGAGACTCGATCACGCAGGGCGGCAACAACCCAGGCGGCTACGTCGACCTCGTGCGCAAGGTCCTGAAGGAGCACAAGCCTGACTCGGTCGTCATCCCCGCCGGGATCAGCGGACACAAGGTCCCGGACCTCTTGAAGCGCTTCAAGCGCGACGTAATGGACAAGGGCGCGACCCTCGTCTTCATCTACATCGGCATCAACGACGTCTGGCACTCGACCTCCGGGAAAGGGACGTCAAAGGAGGACTTCGAAGCGGGCCTGCACACCCTCATCCAGGACCTCCGCGCCTCGGGCGCCGACGTCGTCCTCGCCACCCCCAGCGTGATCGGCGAGAAGCCACACGGCGAGAACTCCCTCGACGCGATGCTCACGGAGTACGCCGCGATCTCCCGCAAGGTCGCGAGGCGCTCGGGCTTGTTGAGCTGCAGGTGCTGGACTTCAAGCAGGCTCCGCAGTCGCGATCGAGGGTCTGGCGCGAGCGCGCTGGACTCCTCCCACGCAGCCAGCGCGCCGGTCAAGTCTGCGAGCACTTCGAGGGCCTGCGCCCTGATGAATAAGACCTGGTGGAGGCGCGCGCGTGCGCCCCCGTCGGCGAGCGGGCCTTCGACGTGCGGGCGCAGGAGGGCCTCCGCCTCTTGGAGGAGCGCGCGACAGATGCCTGGGCGCTCATCGCCTAGCTCAGCCCGCGCCCGCTCGCGCAGGAGATCTGCGAGGGCGAAGGTTCTCCCCATGTCGTTCGGCGCCTCGGCCAGCCTGGCACGAGAGGAGTCCAGGAGCCGCTCCCACTCGAAGTAGCCGTTCAGCTCATAGTTGTTGAGGGTGAAGAGGGCGTCCGGACAGACGAGCAGGTTACCCGGGCTCCCGGAGGACCAGCGCGAGGGGTTCGCTAGGCGGAAGCCCTGGTGTCGGTCGACGTCAACTCGCCCAGCGAGCGTGGGCCAGACGACCCTGTCCTCCATGAGGACAGCGCGCGGCGTGTGGCTCGTGTTCTCCATGGACTCATCCTTCGCAATCCAGCGCACCCGGGTCGGCGCGCCGCTCCTCAAGCCGAGCGGAGACTCCATGGCGAGGACTCCTTGGCCTGAGAGAAACACGGTCGTGCGGTCACAGCCCACCAAGTGTGAGAGCCGCACCTTAGGGCTTCCCGTGAGCGACTCGAAGTCGCGCAGGCCCAAGCTCCACAGCATGGCACCGGTCTCGAGATCCAACCCGAAGAGGTCCCTCGAGTCGACCGGCGTGCACACGACGACCCCGTCGGCTACAGAGGGAGCAGTGTTGCTCCAGGTGGACTCACGGCGGCGGGTGGTGAAGCGCCCGCGCTGGGGGATCGCGGTCTGGTCATAGAGCGTCTCCCAGAGGAGCTCGCCGCCGAAGAGGTCCAGGCAGGCGACGGAGCCGAGCTGCGACAGCGCGAGGACGCGGTCTCCCTCGACCCGCAGCGGGGGAGCGGAGAACTCGGTCTGGTGGCGGTTGAACATGTTCAGCTCGCGCTGTCCGCTGATGACCTGCGTGTTCCAGATCAGCGCGCCGTCCTCGAGGTCGTAGCAGGCGACGTGGAAGGCGATACGCCCCTCGAGGCGGTAGGCCGGGACGAGGACGCGCCCGCCTGCGATGACGGCTGGGCCAGCGACGCGGCTGGACTCAGGGAAGGTCCCGCTCTCGCCATCCCAGTTCTCCGGTGGCATGTGTGCCCAGAGCTCCTCTCCGGACTCGAGGTCGAAGGCGAAGAGGCGACGATCCGGGATACGGCGGAGGATCGGGATGTGGTTGAAGTCTTGGTTCTCGTAGACCGCGAAGGGCACCTCGAGGGCACACACGGCGACACGATCTGTGAGGGCTGGGGCGATCACCGCGCTGTGGTGGTCGATTGCCTTGTGGAACTCATTTCGTTCAGAGGAGCTCAGCTTCTCCCAGCCCGGGGCTTCTCCGCTGTCCCAAAGGAGTTCGCCGCTGAAGGCGTTGACGCAGACCGCGCGCATCGAGGTGCTGATCACGACGCGGTGGTCAGCGCGGGTGGCGAAGAAGTTGTTGAAGTTGGAGCTGAAGGGGTGGTCCCGGGCGAGCTCGAAGGGCTCGGCCCAAGCGCTCGTCACGCCGGGCGAAGGGCACGCGTTGTCCTCTCCCTCGCCGGGGATCCGCAGCTCACCGTTCGGCGGTCGGCGCAGCGCAGCGTCGTAGCTCGGTGTGGACTCGAGGCTAGAGGCAGCGAGCTCGAGGCGCGCTCCTATAGCGGCGGCGTCAGGGCTCTCGCCTAGCCTGGCGGAGAGCGCGCGCCACTCGGCGGGCGTGGAGAGCTGGAGCTGGGGATCTTCAAAGGCCCACGCGGCGCCGCGACGCCAAGCGTGCCGCGCCTCGTCGATGAGGCCGCGCTCCAGAGCGAGGTCTCCTAGGATCCACCACGCGCGCTCAGCCGCGCGGGTCAGCGGCCACCGCGACCCGACCCCCGCGAGGGCCTCGCGGTCGTTGGCGAGGAGCGCGCGCTCAAGCTCTGCTCCGGCCTGCTCCTCGTAGCGCCTGCGGTAGCTCTCCTTCGGTCCCTCGGGCAGGGCGAAGAGCTTGGCAGTGGCCCAGGGCCCCACTCCTTCGTGGACGGGTTGCTGAGAGCGCAGACCGCCGCCGAGGTCGACGCGCCCAGAGAGCAGGGCCTTGGAGTGCTCCTCCAAGAGCTCCTGGAGCATGACCGAGGCCTCCTGCATCCGCTCCGCGGCCAGGTGGTCTTGGACCGCTGCGACGAGGCCTTGGGCTGCGCGGGTGTCCGGGAGAGAGAAGGAGCGCACCTCCGCCTCGTCTGACTGCGTGATAGCGAGGGGAGCGAGCAGCAGCCAAGCAGCGACGCCGGTCGCTCTCTGACCCCGTCTACGCCCGCCTCTATTCAGCATCTCTCTACCCATATAGGGAAGGATAGCCCCTCCGGTGCGGTGTGTGACAGGTGGGTTTTATCGAGTGTTGTAAGAGTCTCTCTCTTGAGCCTCAGACCAGCTCCACGCGCTTCCGGAGCACCCACTCCAAGCTGAGCAGGCCGAGGGCTAGGAGCAGGGTGTACCACTCATCCCAGGCGTCATCGAGGCGGGTCGAGACCGGCTCCCTGCGCTCTTCGCCTCCTGGGAACTTCTCGAGCAGCTCCTCGACCCTGGACAGGTGGAGCGCCTCGCCCGAGGTGAGCTCTGCGAGGAGCGCCATGGACTCGGGGTCCGGGGAGGGATCAGCGGTCTCAAGAGAGGGCAGCGCGACCTCAAACTCGGTGAAGGCTGGCGGCTCCCCGTCGCGCTCGAGCACCACGCGCCAGCGGCCTGGGCGCTCCAAGGAGAAGCTCGCTCGGTAGAGGCCCTCGCGGCCCTCGACCTTGTCCATGCGCAGGCGCGTGCGCGCACCCTCTGGGTCTTCCAGCCAGGCCTCTTGCGAGCTCGCCTCCGCGGGCCGGTAGTCCTCGTCTAGGACGCGCGCCTCGACCGTGATCCGCTCCTCGAGAGACCAGAGGCTCTTGAGGCTGTCGAGCCGGACCCTGCGGTTGCCGCTCTTCAACCTGCCGAGGGCCAGCCAGCGGATGGCGTTCCGCCAGAAGCGCTCGTGGTACCTATCCCCGAAGCGGTAGCGCCACATCCATGTCGAGTCGAGGGCCATGAACATCGTGCGACCCGCGGGGTAGTAGCCCACCGCGAGGAGGGGATAGCGACCGTGCGCGCCCTCGTCCGTGGGGTGACGAAGGAGCACCCGCGCGCCGGGCTTGGCGCGCGCGACAGTCTGGTACCAGTAGAAGCCGCGCAGTCCGGTCTCGCTCTCCCACAAGCGCCGGTTGACCTCGAGGTCAGGGTGGAGCCGGACGATCTGGTGGGGCGCCGTCGGGCTCTCGAGGCTCGGGCGCTGCTCTCGCTTCGTGTCCGTCGGCGCGGCGGCGCGCGCGTCGGCGTCGAGGGTGACCGGCAGGAGCTCCTCGAGGGTGGTGCCCTCGAAGGAGT
>JAKVCE010000175.1 GCA_022447405.1 Planctomycetota bacterium
GCCATGCGGTTGATGTAGCTGAAGAAGGCGATGTTGTGGGCGGCGTCCGTGATGTCGCGGTCGGTGAAGCCTTGGGCGTGGAGGGCGTGAACGCCCCCTGAGGTCGTCCCGATGGAGTGGCAGGAGCCCGCGATCCAGGCGATCTTGAAGCACAACGAGTGCGGTGAGCCTGAGACCTGGGCCGATCATCCGCTCTGCAAGATCTACCCCTCCAAGCTCGACGCGCCGCTCGTGACTTACGTCCACCCCGGCGGGCACAAGATGCCCAAGGACGCCGGCGAGCTCTTCGCGCGCTTCTTCAAGGAGCACCCCAAGCCGGAACCAGAAGCAGAGCCGGAGCCCGAAGCTGAGGATCCTCAGCCCAAGGACTGATCCGGCTGGACCGCCTCGCCGCCGGACTCCATGAAGGGCTCGATGTCGACGCCGAGGCCTTCGGCCATGCGGTTGATGTAGCTGAAGAAGGCGATGTTGTGGGCGGCGTCCGTGATGTCGCGGTCGGTGAAGCCTTGGGCTCGGAGAGCGTCGACGTCTTCGGAGCTCATCTCGGCTGGGGTGAGGGAGAGCTTCTCGGCGTAGGCGAGGAGGGTCTTGGTGGGCTTGTCGACAGAGGCCGTGCGCCAGTCGGTCTTGATGGCTCGGATGAGCTCGGGGTCGTCGACCTCGGCACGGAGGTCCTTGGCGTGGCCCTCCGTTCAGTAGCGGCATCCGTTGGTCTTCGAGACCACCACGGCGATCATCTCGCGCTGCGCTCGCGAGAGGCCGGAGGGACCGTAGGCGATCGTCATGTAGAGCTTCATCAGCTCCGAGAGCGCCTGGCCGTGCTGGCTCATCACCTCGAGGATCGCCGCAACGCGACCATCTCGCCGCATCCCGAGCTTGTAGACCTCCTCGAGAGGTCCGTCCGCGTCCTCAGGGGGGATCGTCTCGACGTACGCCATCAGGCGTCCGTGGTCGTGGCCTCGTCCGGGGTCTCCTCGGTCTCCGGGAAGAGCTCTTGCGGAGCGTGCGGGGTGATCTCGTCGTCGACGAGGTGGCCGGGGAGCTTCTTGGAGGTCTTGGCGCCGAGCTCGTCGAGCTTCTGCGCGCGGCCGATGAGGTTGCCCTTGCCCGTCTTGAGCTTGTTGAGGGCGGCCTCGTAGGCGTCGTTGGTCTGGTTGACCCGCTCGCCGATCTTCTCGATGTCGGCGACGAAGCCGACGAACTTGTCGTAGATGCCGCCAGCCTGACGGGCGATCTCGAGCACGTTCTTGGTCTGGCGCTCGCTCTTCCAGATGGTCTCGATCGTGCGCAAGGTGGCGAGGAGCGTGGTGGGCGTCACGATGATGATGTTGCGGGAGATCGCGTCGTTGAAGACGTCCCGATCCTCGCGCAAGGCCTCGGTGAGCGCCGCCTCGATGGGCATGAACATCAGGACGTAGTCGAGGGTGTGGAGCGACTCGAGGTGCTGGTAGTTCTTCCCCGTGAGGAGCTTCACGTGGGTGCGGATCGAGGCGATGTGCTCCTTCAGGGCGATGGCGCGCTCTCCCTCGTCCTCCGCTGAGCAGTAGGCCTCGTAGGCCGTGATGGAGACCTTGGAGTCGATGACGACCTGGCGGTCGGCAGGCAGGTGCACGATGACGTCGGGGCGCTTGCGCTTGCCGTCCTCGTCGGTCTCGGTCACCTCGCGCTCGTACTCGCGGCCCTCCTCAAGGCCAGAGAGCTCGAGCACGCGCTCCAAGACCACCTCGCCCCAGTTGCCCTGGGTCTTGCTCTCTCCCTTCAAGGCGAGGGTGAGGCCGCGGGCTTCGTCGCCGATCTGGGTGTTCATCTCCTTCAAGTCCTTGATCTGCTGGCCGAGGACCGCGTGGCTGGCAGCCGCCGCCTTGCCGTCCTTCTCGAGCTTCTCTTGGAAGTCCTTGATGTTCTGGTGGAGCGGCTTCAGGAGGGTGCCGATCTTCTCCTCGTTGGTCTCCGTGAGCGCCTTCGTGCGCTTCTCGAGGACCTCCTGCGTGACGTCCTTGACCGCCAGGATGAGCTGTTCGCGCTCCTCGGCGCGGTCGTCAGGCTTGCCCTTGAGGTTGTCTATCTTGCTCTCGAGCCCGGCGATGCGCGCCCCCCTCAAGAACCAGATGATCGCGGCGCCTAGTGTGATCCCGATGAGCAGTGAGCCGAAGTCCAAGTCCATGCGCCCACCATAAGGGGGGCGCGAACATACGGCTAGAGAGGAGCGGCCGCGTGCGGCGCCATCGTCCTAGGGCTGGGACTCTCAGGCTGCAGGCTGCTCGGCGGGGCTCTGCTTTAAGAAGTAGAACATCGCGGCGATGAGGGAGGCGGCGCCGCCGAGGCTCATGGCGTAGGTGAGGTTCGTGAAGAACTCGAGGCGGCTTGAGTCCGCGAAGATGAGGTCGCGGAAGAGCTGCAGCGCGACTGAGCCCGTGTAGCCGATCGCGTCCGTGAGGTAGATCGCGAAGACCGCCGTCCCAGCGAAGCGCGTGTAGGCGAGGAGCCTGTCGAAGAGCACGCAGCCGAAGGGGACGTAGGCGAGGTAGGCGCCGAGGCCGACGAGGGCGTACCACATCAAGCCGTCGATGTAGCCGGCGTTGAGCATCCACATGGCGAGCCCCATGAGGAGCTGCCCGCCAGCCATGACGCTGAAGGCGATCTTGAGGCCGAGGCGGTTGGAGCGGACGAGCGAGAGCAGCGCCAAGACGCCGACGACGAGGAAGGCGATGGGGATCTCAGTCTTGGAGAAGACGCCCTCCATGTCGGCCATGCCCAGCTCGGCCAGGATCTCCACGCCGTAGTTGTCCCTGTAGTCCCGGTAGGCCGTCAGGAAGAAGTACATGCCTGAGAGCAGGACGAGGCCGAAGGAGAACTGCCTGCAGAAGGCCCAGCGGTCGTCTGAGTACATCTCCGTCCGTGCGGAGCGCTCTTTGATGTCCGCGGCAGTGGGACCTGGGAGCTGCCCCAAGAGCCAGACCGCGAAGAGGAAGGGGAGGAAGAAGAGCCCGCCCGTCGCTGCAGGCATCCAGTATTCAGGCACGCCGTAGTCGCCCATCAAGACGCGTCCGACATCCTTCACGACGCCTGAGGCGATGATGTACGAGCAGGAGAGGCCAGCGAGCAGGAGCTCTGAGGTCTTTCTGCCCTCGAGGTAGAGGACGACCGTGCCCCAGATCATCCCCAAGGGGAGCCCGTTGGCGAAGATGGCGACGACCTTGAGGTCCTGGGGGAGCACGGCGAAGAGCACGAGCGATCCCCAGGCGGCGAGGATCAGCTTCACGAGGAGTCCGCCGCGACCTTCGCGACCAGTCTCCGAGCAGATCTTCATGCCGGCGAACTTGCTGATCGTGTAGCCGATGATCTGGGCGATGACGAAGGCGGTCTTCGCGTCGATCTCTGTGTCGAAGAACTTCGAGCCCTCATAGCTCGCAGCCGCGAAGGGCTTGCGGAAGGCGTACATGCAGAAGTACGTCGTGAAGGCCGCGAAGATCGCGTAGAGGTTGAAGACGACGCCCGGGCCCGTGCGGAGATAGCTCGTGAGTCCGCTCTCGGCGGCGGTCTGCTCCCGCTGGTCGCTCATGAGGAGGCGGCGGTGGCCGCTATGTGACTCGCGAGGCAGGTGGCCTCGAAGAGGTCGAAGTTGCGCAGCTGTCGCTCGCTCCAGTCCGCGGGCAGCGGGCTCGAGACCAGGAAGGGGATCTCGGTCTCGTGTCGGCCGCCGTGGGAGCGCAGGCCCTGCTCGACGGCGGTGAGGTCGTGGAGCTCGCGGCGACGGCCCAAGACGACGGACTGCCCCGAGACGCAGACGATGTCGCCGATGCGGTCAGCCGGGAGCTCGAGGCGCTCGGCGGCCTCCTCGCGGTGGTAGACCTCCGTGATCCCGGGCAGCGCCTTGATGGAGGCGTGGACCGCGTCTGCGTCTGCGCCTTCGCCGAGGTGGACGACGGCGAAGGAGCCCAGGGCGCCGTGGTGGACGACGTATGGGTCCGTGATGGGGAGGATCACCGTGACGGCGTCGCCGTACTCCTCGGCCAGGACCTCCTCCAGGAAGAGCACGTCCGGGGTGCCGTCCTCCTTCTGCTTGGCGTTCATTCCGTGGTCTGCCGTGAGGCCCACGACGCAGCCAGCGTCTAGGAGGCGACCGATCTCGCGGTCCATGGCGCGGTGGAACTCGATGGCCTCGGGCTCATCGGGGGCGTGCTTGTGCTGGATGTAGTCGGTGGTGGAGAGGTAGAGGAGGTCCGCCTTGTCGGCCTCCACGAGCGCGGCGCCGGCGGCGATCACGAAGACCGAGGCCTCGGCTGAGTAGACGCTGGGCGCCTCCATGCCGACGAGGCTCTCCACATCGGTGATCCCGTTCACCTCTTCGGTCGCGTCGCGGCAGCGCTCGGCGCTGAAGGCGATCGGGCGCTCGAGCTCGTGCGCGAGGATCGTGCGCAGCTTGTCCTTCGAGGTGAGCACTGCGATCCGACGGCCCGCGGCCTCCGCTGCAGGGAAGATCGTGCTGACCCGGAGGAACTCCGGCGAGTTCATCATCACCTCCTCGCCCGTGTCCGGGTCGAGGAAGAAGTTGCCGCTGATCCCGTGGACCGAGGGCGGCGTCCCCGTGACGATCGCGGAGTTGTTGACGTTGGTGTAGGAGGGGAGGCACCCGAGGCATAACTCGTGGAACCCCTGGGCTAAGAGGCGCTCTGTGTTGGGCATCGCGCCGGCGGCGATCGCTGCGTCCAGGTAGTTCTGGCTGCAGCCATCGACGCAGATGACGGCGACGGGCGCGGGGCCGAGGTGGTAGGTGCGGCCGTTGGCCTCAAAACTGCATGCGCTGGCGGTGCTCATGCCCCTCAGTATAAGGGCCCTCGTCCGCGGCCTCCGTGGAAGATCCCGCAGACAAGAGACCAGGCGGCCTGAGGCGGATAAGATCCAGCCATGAGCGACGCAGCGCACGTCATAGAAGCCAACACCCAGACCTTTCAGGCTGAGATCGTCGATCGGTCTCTCAACACCCCGGTCCTCGTAGACCTCTGGGCCACTTGGTGTGAGCCCTGCAAGGTGCTCGGGCCTGTCTTGGAGAAGGTGGCGGCGGACTACGCCGGCGGCTTCGTCGTCGCCAAGGTCGACGTCGACGGCTCGCCTGAGATCGCTCAGGCCCTCGGGGTGCAGAGCGTCCCGACCTGCTTCCTCCTGAAGGAGGGTCGCCCCATCGACGCCTTCGCTGGCGCCGTGAGCGAGAAGCAGCTCATCGACTTCCTCACGAAGAACGGGGTGCAGCCAGGTGAGGGCGGGGCGGAGGAAGAAGACTCCGGGCCCATCGCCATCGCCGAGGCCATGGTCGCAGACGGTGACACCGACGGCGCCCTCGCCATGCTCAAGGAGCTCTCTG
>JAKVCE010000176.1 GCA_022447405.1 Planctomycetota bacterium
AGACCCCGCAGAGCGCGGCGGGCTGGCGGACTGAGCCACCGGTGTCGCTCCCTAAGGCGAGGGGGACGAGGCGCGCTGCGACTGCGACGGCGCTCCCGCTCGAGGAGCCGCCGGGGATGCGCGTCGTGTCCCAGGGGTTGCGAGCCGGGCCGAAGGCGCTGTTCTCGCCGGAGGAGCCCATGGCGAACTCGTCCATGTTCGTGACGCCGACGGGTACGGCGCCGGCGGCGAGGAGTCGCTCGACCGAGGTCGCGCTGTAGGGGGCGCGCCATCCCTCAAGCAGGCGGCTCGCGCAGCTCGTCTCATGTCCCTCCCAGCAGAGGTTGGCCTTGATCGCGACAGGCACGCCGTGGAGGGGCCCCGGCTCGGCGTCGCTCCGCTCAAGCGCTGTGGCGCGCGCGAGGGCGCTCTCGCGCTCGATGGAGAGGAAGGCGCCGAGAGAGTCGTTCGACGCCTCGATGGCGTCGAGGCAAGCCTCGGTGGTCTCGCGCACTCCGCGCTCTCCCGAGAGGATGGAGTCGCGCAGTCCCGTGGCGTCGAGCCCTTCGAAGGGCGCGCTCACTCGGACCCTCCGACGGCACGCGGGACTTGGTAGTGCCCGTCCTTCTCGCGCGGCGCGCGCTCAAGGAGCGGGGCTGCCTCCATGGATGCGCTGGGCTCGTCGGGGCGGGTGACATCCTGGAGCCCGACGGTGGCGGTGCCCTCGACGCCCTCGAGGTCGAGCTCGACGAGGGCTTTGAAGTGGTCGAGGATGGCGTCGAGCTCAGGCTCGAGGCGCGCGCACTCCTCGTCCGAGAGGCCCAGGCGCGCGAGGTCTGCGGTCTCCCGCACCCGGGAGGGGCTGTTGCTGGGGTCCTGGGGCACGCGAAGGATGATAGCGGCTTGGATGCCCCGTTCGAGGTACCATGCACGGACTCCAGTCGAGCCCTCCTCGTGAACAGCCTCCTCAACCTCGTCGGCCCTGAGCCTGAAGACCTCCTCGGCACCCCGGACTGGGCCGTGATCGGCCTCGTCTTCGCCGTCGCGGGCTCCTTCCTCCTGGCCAACTCGATCCTGTTCCGTCACCCCAGGCAGCTGGTGGAGGAGCGCTTCGGGCTCGTGCGCAAGGAGCTGCACTCCATTCGCGAGTACATCTTCCACCGCGCGCAGGTGAACCTGGGCTTCGGCTTCCTCTTGGGCGGCTTCGTCCTGCAGCTCTACGGGCGCTATCAGCCCGCGCCCCCGGTGACGGAGCTCCCCATCGTCTGGATCGGCGCCGTCGTCGTCCTCGCGGCGGTCCTCCTCCTGGCCTCCTGGTCTTGGTCGCTCATGGCCTTCCGGAGCTATGTCCGCGCGCACTTCCAGGAGAACCCGCCGTACTTTGAAGAGGACCTGCCGCTGGCGCGCGAGGTCGGCGACCTCTTCGGGGTCCCGCGCTACACGGACGACACCGTCGAGTCCTATCTGCGGCGTCTCTCCGACCGCTTGGGCACGCCGCTCAAGAGCCGTCGCCCGCGCAGCCTCGCCGAGGTCGACGACTTCGACGAAGGCGTCGCCTGAGAGAGCGGCGCGCGACCCGCACGGGTTGAGCGAGTCACTCTCGCGTGAGCCTCCTCTTCGAGCTCGCGGAGAGCGTGTGGCCGAGCCGCTGCCTGCTCTGCTCTTCGCCCTGTATCACGGGTCCGTGCTGCGCCGAGCACGCGCTCCCGAGAGAGTTGCCAGGTCCGCGCTGTCCCAGATGCGCGGCCAAGCTCCCCGACGCCCTCCCCGACGGCCTGGAGTGTGCCGCGTGCAGGCGTGCGCCGCCCGCCTTCCACCGCGCCATAGCCTGCTGGGACTACTGGGATCAGCCTCCCGCACGCGAGCACATCCTCGCTGCCAAGCACCGTCACAGAAGAGACCTCGTCCGCTACCTCGGCTCATGTCTCCGCGCTCGGCTCGGTGAGCGCGGGGTGGAGCGTCCGGTCCTTGTCCCTGTCCCGTCGCACCCTGCGCGGCTCATCGAGCGTGGCCGAGATCTCGCCGCGCTCCTCGCAGGTGCGGTCGCGGTGGAGGTTGGTGGGGAGCTTCTCCTAGCGCTGCGGAGGGCGCGCCCGACCCGCTCACAAGGTCACCCGCTCGTGGTGGACAGGCGTCGTAACGTCCGCGGAGCGATCACGCTGAGCAGGGCTGGGAGGCGCCTCTCACTGGTGGGTCGTGACGTCTGGGTCGTAGATGACGTCCTGACCTCGGGGTCGACGGCGAGCGAGTGCGCGCGCGCGCTCCACAGGGCCGGAGCGCGCAGGGTGGGGGTCTGTGTGCTTGCTCGCGCGGACAAGGGCGGGCACCCAACGGAACGGACCGAACCCACGGGGGTTCGGTCCGAGGAGTCACCCCAGGTCAACCTTATGAGCTGGGGATCATGTGTAGAACTGCGGAGATCTCTACTGCATCCAATACTGCCAGTGCCTGAGGTTGCCTCCTGAACTCAGGGTCCGAAAGACGTGGATCATTCCGCCATCTATTGTGGAACCAATGTCTTCCTTTGGGACTCCGATGCTGAGGTCGTCCCGTCCGTCGCCGTTGTAGTCACCCACGGCGAGCGACGTCCCGAAATAGTCCCACTTCTCACAGGCTCCGTGGACCCCCGGGGTGTTCTGGCTCAGGGTTGCGGCTCCGGTCGATGTGATGCCCGAGGACGTCCCATAGAGGATGTGCACAAGTCCAACTCCACGGAGAGTGGTCTGATTGAAGTCTTCCCAAGGAGTGCTGATCGCGATGTCAGCGCGATTGTCTCCATTGAAGTCTCCCATGGCTACGCATCTACCGAACATGTCGCTCGTCTCAGGCGAATCAGAGACACCGTTGGAGCTTTGAGTGAACTTACGCTGGTTCAAGATCGAGTAGCTTGAGCTCAGATAGTGGCTGTGCCTGAACAAGACGACCTCTGCAGCACCGGAACTTCCGTTCTGCCCAGGTGAACCCACCAGCAAATCGTCGGTCCCGTCATTGTTGATGTCGCCCGAGGCGAGGCTGAAGCCGAAGAGATCCGAAGAGATCCCGCCATTGTGCGTTCCTCCGGGCGTGACGCCTTTCAAGCTCTGCACATATTGGCAGGCGCCGTTCGGTGTGCCGCGGAAGAGGTTGACGCTGCCAACCTTCTTGAGCGCCCAAGGAAGCCCCTCCTTGTCGTTCGGGACTCCGACAGCGAAGTCACAGATGTTGTCACCGTTGAAATCGCCCGAGGTTAACGCGAAGCCGAAGTTCTCAAGGGTGTTCGCAGAGCCGGGCATCGTGCTGAGGTCTTGATGCCAATATCTGCTACCCGAGGTCGTGAGGCCGCCGCTGGTGCCATAGAGCAAGTGGATCATGCCCGCTTTGAATTTCGATCCGATGGCTTCGTCGCACACGCCGATCACCAGGTCATCCTTACCGTCGTTGTTGTAGTCGCCTGCGGTGAGCGCGTTCCCCAGTCGGTCTCCAGTCTCACAGACGCCAGCGATCCCCGGGGTGTTCTGATGAAAGCTTTGCGAGCCGCTTGAGGTCAGACCGAACACCGATCCATAGAGGATCGTGACCAGTCCTGCGTTTCCGATGGTCCCGATGTCTTCATCGGGCGTGCCGATCGCCAGGTCGTGATATCCATCACCGTTAAAGTCGCCTGCGGCTAGCACTGAGCCAAAGTGGTCGTCTACTTCATTGACACCAGGGACTCCTGGTGTGTCTTGATGCCAGAGCTTGCTGAAAGGGAGCATCAAGCCGGAGTGACCGCTCCCCCAAAGGACATGGACCGCGCCGGTCTCAAACCTAGAAGAGATGCTCTCGCCCGGAACGCCGATGGCCTGGTCCATGTATCCGTCGCCGTTGAAGTCTCCAGAGGCGATGGCTGCCCCGAAGAGATCGTCCCTCTCCGGAGAGTCGGCGAGCTGAGCTGAACTGATAGAGGCGAGCAGGATCCCTGCGGTCATGGTCATGAGCTTTTTCATTGTGACTCCTTGGCTTTGGATCGATGCTTGAGGTCGATCCGGGTTTGTGGCGCGACGCGTCTCAAAGAAAGAGGCTGTCCATCGCTCCAAGAGGGCCTGCACCGATGCTTGGAGCGGCGGACGCGAAATCTCCGACGTCTCCGATCTTGTAGATGTGAAATGGGCCGAGCCCACGAGGGCCCGGCCCGGGAAATCACCTTCTGACCGGGTTCAGCCGAAGGGGTCTTTGGAGTGACGTCTCCTATCTCGTGCGCGTGTACGAGTACGTGAGGAGCTCTTCAGGTCCGAAGAGGCTTAGCCCGGAGCGCAGGAGCTCACGTCCCTCGATCTTGGTCGGGTGCTCACCAGGAGTGATACGTATCTCGCTCTCGCACATCGGGGGGCCAGACACCTCGACATCCTCGAGGCTCGTGTAGCCCAGGACGATCTTGCGGATCGTTCCGTCGCCGCTTTCGGCGTCGGGCTCGTAGAGGGCGGAGTAGTTCCCGAACTCGTTTCGCTCAGTGGCGCGCCAGCGCTCTGCGTACTCCGGCTTAGCGGGCCCAGCGGTCTGCCAGCGCCCTAGGACGCGCTTCCAGTAGCGCACCGCCTCGGGGCTCAGTCCTTCCGGCAGCTCGACCTCTAGGATCGCGCCGGCGGGCGAGAGGGAGACGCTGGCGCTGGTACCCATCACCTCAGCCAGGAAGACCGCGTCCACCCCCTCAGCGTCCCAGGCGACGACATTTTGGAGCCGGGCGTCTGCGCGGCGCGTCCCGTCGGCATCTGCGCTGAGGAAGAGCGTGAGGCTTCCCGAGGTCTTCAGGAGGAGTGGCTCGTCATTGCTGCGCTCTCTAGTGAGCTCGTAGGAGTAGCTGATGGTCTCCTCTCGCGCTTGGGTTTCGGGGGCGCTCACCTCTGCCTCTATCTCATCGGGTTTGGCCAAGGCCTGGGCCCTCTGAGAGACCTCCCTCTCGAGAGCCTCGGGCAGGGCGGCGACCGCGAGGGGGCTGGCTTCGGGGGCGATGGGCGTGAGGGCGACCGGTGTCGCGTCTGCTTGGTTCGTGAGCAGGGAGGCAGCGCCCGCGACGATGAGGCATCCGATGCCGGTGAGGCTGAGGGCGCGTCGATCTCTGGCGTTCGATTTGGGAGAGGTCATCGGTGGCTCCTTTTGTGGCTTGTGGCCGTTGGGCGCAGGCGGGGTCTGGGACCATCCGCCTGCGCCGCAGTGGGTATTCAGTTGGAGGCGTTGATGGAGCGACCGTCGCTGTCCAGGCCATTCGTTGCGCCTTCGAACACCTGGACGATCGAGTCGCCGGGGACTCCGACCACGAGGTCGTCGCGGCCGTCTGCGTCGAAGTCGCCGATGGAGACGGCCAGACCGAATCGATCTGTCGCATCGCTCACGCCGGGGACACCCGAGACGTTCTGGTGAA
>JAKVCE010000177.1 GCA_022447405.1 Planctomycetota bacterium
CTCCACGACTGGGTCCTCTTTGACCAAGCGGTCGCGGCCGCGCCAGAGCTCTCCAAGGGCGGATGGCGCGGCGCGAAGGCTGCGCTCGCAGAGGGCGGACTCCGGGCAGCGAAGACCTGGCGCTGGGCACGCAAGCAGAGCGTCCCCTCGCTGGCGGACCCCGTCGAGGGCGGGGCCCCCTTCGCCTATGGCTGGCACGAGCTCGAAGAGCACGGACGCTGGAGCTCGAGGAGCGCTGGCTTGCACCTCTTGCGCGCGGACGCGAGCGAGCTGAGGCTCTCTTTGCTCGTGCCTGCGGGGCGGCGGCTGGAGATCCAGCGGGGCGCGCGCGTCGTGGCGCGGGTCGACGCGAGGAGGGACGAGGAGGTCGAGCTCGACCTGGAGCTCGACGGACCCTCCTCCTTCACGATCGCTGTGCGCGGCGGCGGCCGGACGCCGGCGCAGCTGGAGAACGACGACCCGCGCGAGCTCGGGGTCTTCCTCCGTTGGATGAGTCTCCGGACAGGGGGGAGCTGGAGCACAGAGGCGCTCTCTCCCACACAGCTCGTTGGGGAGGACGGGCGCGGGCTCTCTGGGGCGCGCTTCCGCCTGCCCTTCAACCGCGGGGTCGTCCGTCGCGCCGACGCCTTCCTGTCGCACTCGGAGCACATGCGCGAGCTCATCCTCGCTGAGCGTAACGAGGCCACCCCGATCGCTGTCCTCCCTCACGGGGTCGAGCGGCGCTGGGAGGGTCGAGATCGTGAGCGGGCGCGCCGAGAGCTACCGCGCGCTTGGAAGGATGACTTCATCATCGCGAGCCTCGGAGCCTTGCAGCCTCACAAGCGCCTCGGCGCGCTCTTAGACGGCGCGGCCCGCGCGCGTGAGCGCGGGGTGAGGGCGCGGGTCTTGCTCATAGGAGAAGAGCGTCCGCGCGAGCTGGACCTCTCTGGAGAGCTCAGGCGCCTCGACATGGAGGAGTCCACGGTCATGACCGGGTGGGTCGAGGAAGAGCGCGCGCACGAGCTGCTCAGCGCCGCGGACGTGTGCGTCAACCTGCGCGGCCCGACGACCGGCGGCGCCTCTGGCGGCGCGAGCCAAGCCTTCAGCTTGGGCCGCGGCGTCATCGTCTCCGACCTCCCTGAGCTCTCGGGCCTCCCGGACGCTGCAGTCTTGAGGGTCTCCACTTCAGGAGGAGAGGCGGAGGCTCTGTGCGAGCACATCGTGCGACTCTCAGAAGATCCCCAGCGCGGTGAAGGGATGGGGCGCGCCGCGCGAGCGTACGTAGAGGACGAGGCCCACTGGGGCTTGGTGGCGGACGCCTATGTCGAGGCGCTCGGCGCGTTCCCGACGCCGCGCTTCTCTCGACGAGGCATCGTCCGCACCGCGATCGCTCAGAGCCGCGCGGCGCAGGAGTGAGAGCGCGTCGTCACGCGTTGCTCTACGAGCGCGCCGTCCACGCAGAGGAAGCTCCTGACCTCCTCTGGAGCTGCGCCACAAGTGATCGCGTAGCTCCATCCCGGCTGGGCTCCGACGCGGTCCCTCGCTGAGGGAGCGGCCTCAGCGCGCGGGTGAGAGTGCCAGACGCCGAGGACCTCGAGCCCTGCGGCGCGCGCCTCGAGCTCAACCTGGCGCCACGCGATGGGGTCGAGCTCGAACGCGCCCTCGCCCTCTGCGATGTTCGGGATGGCTACGACCTCTTCGACGCGGCGCTCGTTCGGACGCCTCTCCCCGAAGAGGAGCGCGCAGGCCTCCCTGGGCTGGGCCGCGGTCATGAGCTGGGCGCACTCCGCCTGCGCTCCAGGCGGCAGGGAGAGCGCTGGCGCTCCCTGCGCCTCAGCCATCTTCACCGGCGGCGAGCCGCTTCAGCTCGTGGAGCTGAACCAGGGCCTCCATCGGCGTCAGGTTGTCCAGGTCTAGGGCAGAGAGGGTCTCCTCAAGCTGGCTCGGCGAGTCAGGGATGAAGAGCCCGAGCTGCTGGGCCTGGCTCGGTCGCTGCAGCGTGGAGGGGGAGATGCCGCCAGCCTCAGCCTCGAGGCTCGCGAGGATGGACTTGGCCCGGTCGAGGAGCTCCTTCGGGACGCCCGCGAGGCGAGCGACGTGGATCCCGTAGGAGCGGTCCGTCCCGCCCTCCACGATCTTGTGCAGGAAGACGATCTCATCCGCGCGCTCGCGGACGGAGACGTTCATGTTGCACACGCCTGAGAGCTCGTCGGCGAGGTCGGTGAGCTGGTGGTAGTGGGTCGCGAAGAGCGTGCGGCAGGAGGTGTGGAGGTGCAGGTGCTCGACGATGGCCCACGCGAGGGCCAGGCCGTCGAAGGTGCTCGTCCCGCGCCCGACCTCGTCCAAGACGACCAGCGAGCGGTCGCTCGCGTTGTTCAAGATGTTCGCGATCTCGACCATCTCGACCATGAAGGTCGACGCGCCCCTGCCGATGTCGTCGGCTGAGCCGATGCGGGTGAAGATGCGGTCCACCACCCCGACGTGTGCCGAGCCCGCCGGGACGAAGGAGCCGATCTGGGCGAGGAGGACGATGAGCGCTGTCTGACGGATCCAGGTCGACTTACCCGACATGTTGGGGCCGGTCAGGATCGAGATCAGGCGCCCCTCACGATCCATCACGGTGTCGTTGGGGACGAAGCTCGCGCCGTCGATGTTCAGCTCGAGGACCGGGTGGCGTCCGTCGCGGATGTCGATGACGTCGGAGTCGTCAATCTCGGGCTGCACGTAGCGAGCGTCTGCCGCGAGCTGCGCGAGGCCGCAGAGCGTGTCTGCGGTGGCGACAGCGCGCGCTGTCGCGAGCACGCGTCGGAGCTCTCCGGCGATCTCATCGCGCAGGCTGCAGAAGAGGTCGTACTCGAGCTCCTTGGAGCGCTCCTCAGAGTTCACGACCTTGGTCTCGAACTCCTTCAGCTCTGGGGTGATGTAGCGCTCAGCGGTCTTGATGGTCTGCTTGCGAACCCACTCCTCCGGCACACGCTCTACCTGACCGCGCGGCACCTCGAGGAAGTAACCGAAGACGCTGTTGAAGCCGATCTTGAGGTTGCTGATCCCTGTGCGCTCCGACTCGCTCGCCTGAAACTGCACCATCCAGCTCTTGCCGTCGCGGGCGATAGAGCGCAGCTCGTCGAGCTCTTCGCTCACGCCCTCACGGATCAGCCCGCCCTCCTTGATCGTGGTGGGGAGCTCTTCGGCGAGGGTGCCCTCGATGGTCTGGACCAGGTCCTCGAGGGGGTCGAGCTCAGCGGCGAGGGTGGTGAGGGCCGCCGACTCGCACCCTGAGAGGGCCTCGGAGAGCGGCGCGACGGGGCGCAGGGAGGAGGCGAGGCCAGCGAGGTCTCGGCCGTTGGCTCGGGCGGTGGAGATCTTCGCTGCGAGGCGCTCGAGGTCGGCGATCTCGGAGAGCTCCTCGCGCGCCTTGTCGCGGACGCTGTGCTCAGCGTGGAACTCGGCGACTCCGCCCTGGCGGTGGAGGATCGCCTCCACGTCGCGGAGCGGAGACAGGAGCCACTCGCGGGTCATGCGCCCGCCCATGGGGGTGAGGGTGCGGTCGATCGCGGTGAGGAGGGTGCCCTCCTTCCTGCCGTCGCGCTGGGTGACGACGAGCTCGAGCGTGCCGCGGGTCGCGCGGTCCAAGACCAGGTGGTCGCCGGTCTGGACGACCTCGAGGGTGTGGATGTGATCGCAGGCTGTTCGCTGGGTCTCCTCGAGGTACTCGATGAGGCAGCCAGCGGCGGGAACGACCGGCGAGTCGGCTTGGACCCCGAAGCCCTCGAGGGTCTTCACGCCGAAGTGCTCGGTGAGCTTGCGCGCTGAGGTGTCTCGGTCGAAGCGCCACGGGTCTCGCGTCGTGACGCGGTGGCCGAACTCAGCTGAGAGGTCGGAGTGCAGCTCCGGGTGGCGCTCGTCGAGGTCATCTACCCAGAGGAGCTCCGCTGGGCCTACGCGACCGAGCTCGTCCGCGATCCGTGCGGGCGCGACCTCAGAGACTCGGAAGCGTCCGGTGGAGAGGTCGACCCATGCGATCCCCGCTGCGACCTCCGTCGAGAAGAGGGCGGCGAGGAAGTTGTTCTCGCGGGCGTCGAGGACGGTCTCCTCGGTGATCGTCCCCGGCGTGACCACGCGGACGATGCCGCGGTCGACGATGCCCTTGGTCTTCTTGGGGTCGGTGAGCTGTTCGCAGATGGCGACCTTGTAGCCCTTCTGGACGAGGCGGATGAGGTAGCCCTCGGCTGCTTTGACAGGGACACCCGCCATGGCGATCGCGTCGTCACCCTTGGAGCGCGAGGTGAGGGTGATGCCGAGCTCCTTCGCCGCGAGCTTCGCGTCCTCGTGGAAGAGCTCATAGAAGTCGCCCATGCGGAAGAAGAGCAGGGCGTCGGGCTGCTCCTTCTTCGCGCGCCAGAACTGCTCCATCATCGGGGTCTCCTTCCCGATGTTCCGCTTGGAGGGCTTCTTCGAGCCGCCCCCCGCGACGATGGTGGTGCTTCTGGCCATGGTCCTTGTGTGTACCTGTGACGGGAGCGCAGAGCCTGCCGCGGCTCCCCCTTCTCCCCACAGTGTAAGCAGCCTCCGCTGGAGTCACCACGGCCGGCTGCAGGACGCTATCCTGAGCGGCGTCATGAACCGCCTCCTCCCCGCCCTCCTCTGCCTCCTCGCCGCCTGCGCCGCGCCCGCCGCTGGCGGCGTGAGCGGCGACACGGTCCTCTCTGTACAGCCCGATGGGGAGGAGCTCAAAGCCGAGCTCTGCTCCTTCGTCCTCAGCACGCAGCGGAGGCAAGGGCGGATGGTCGTGGAGCTGGACCTGAAGAACTCCTCTGAGCGAGCGATCGACTTCGCCTGGTCCGTTGAGTGGATGGACCGCTCCGGAGCGGCGCTCCCTGGCGCCGCCGCTGTGTGGAGGGCTTTGCGCCTCGAGGCGGGGGAGAGGACCCCGATCGAGATCGAGGCCCCGCACCCGAGCGCCTCTTCCTGGCGTTTGATCACTGTTGAGCGCTGAGCCTCCCCGCCGCGACAGAAAGATCCGCTCCTAAGACACCGCGGGCGGGTCTCCGGAGGCCTCCTCTGGATTCTCAGACAATTTTGATTCGGAGGGCGGGCCTTCTCCGCTCAGACCCCTGCGAAGGGAATGAATTGTTTGAGGAACAATCCTGGACGGGACCCCTCGACCTCGGGCGAGGGCCGAGAGGCCCGCTCTTGTGGGCCTCTTCCTTTCGTGGACCTGACGGGGTCCCAGGGAATTCGGATCCTCGGAAGAAGAGAGACGGCAGAGACCACAGAGAGATGCGTCAGCTCGGCCCCGGGTGGGGATCCGAAGGGCTGAGCGGCGTCTGCCGAACGGAATCCAGCACTGGGAGCTCATCGG
>JAKVCE010000178.1 GCA_022447405.1 Planctomycetota bacterium
ATGGGGCGCGGCCCCTGCGCCGTGATGACTCGGGCGAGCTCAAGCAGGGCGGCGACTCCGGAGGCGCCGTCGTTCGCCCCGACGAAGCGGAAGTTCAGGGTCTTCGTGTCGAAGTGTGCGCAGAGGACGAGGATGTCGGCCTCTTCTGCTGGCGCTTGGTCTGTGACGAAGTCCGCGTAGATGTTCGCCTTCCGGTAGACCCCTAAGGGCGTGTCCGCCTGGAAGTCTTCTCGGACGGGGGTGAGGCCCATTCCCTCCAGTTCGCTCGCGATCCAGGCTCGGGTCTCTTCGAGGGCAGGGGAGCCAGCCGGACGGGGGCCGAGCTCGACCTGGTGCATGAGGTCATCCCAGGCGCGCTGGGCGTCGAAAGCGCTCGCGTCCAGGGGGACAGGGGGGTCCTCATGTTGGGTGCAGGCGGCGAGGAGGAGGCAGAGGAGGAGGGGTCGCACGGCGGGAGGATACTCGGTTTGGACGAGGCTTTTCCGCACCGGAGGGCCCTAGAAAGGGCCTTTGGGACGTCCTCCCTTGCCAGAAATGGGCGTGGCCGGGGGCGGGACATGAGGCTCGAGGACCTGAGAGGTGCTTGAGTCAACGCTGCCGGTGACCCGAAAGATGAGACGCGGAATCCCCAAGGTTCCGCTGAGACTAACCCGGATGACACCGAAAAGGCCGATTCAGATGACCAAGCCGGAACAGACCCTGAAGGATCTCGTCCACACCGGACGGGAGCGCGAGCGCTTCTTAGCCCTCAATTGGGAGGGCAGCTTCTATGACTACCTTGAGCAGGTGGACGCGAACCCGCTCATCTGCCGCAACGCCTGGCAGCGCATGCTCGACATGATCGAGCACCACGGCTGGGAGGAGCGCCCTGCTGGCGGCCGCGCCTGGAGGCTCTTCAGCGACCCCTTGGGTGGCGGAAGAGACGCGATCTTCGGCCTGGACGGCGCGCTCAGCGCGCTCGTGAAGACGATCCGAGCGGGCGCACACGGCTTCGGCCCTGAGCGCAGGGTCATCCTCTTGCACGGCCCCGTGGGCTCCTCGAAGAGCACCATCGCGCGCCTCTTGAAGGGCGGGCTCGAGGCCTACAGCAGGAGAGAAGAGGGCGCGCTCTTCACCTTCAGCTGGGACGTCGACGGTGAGATCACGCCCTCGCCCATGAACCAGGATCCCATCCTCTTGGTCCCGACCGAGGCGCGGCCTGCCTTTGTCGAGCGCATGAACCAGCGCTCCAACCGAGAGTACAAGCTCGAGATCGAGGGCGAGCTCGACCCCGTCAGCCGCCACTTCTACCAGACGCTCATGGAGCGCTACGAGGGCGACTGGGAGAAGGTCATCAGTCATGTCCGCGTCCACCGCTTCGTGCTCGATGAGCAGGAGCGCAAGGGCATCGGCACCTTCCAGCCGAAGGACGAGAAGAACCAGGACTCCACGGAGCTCACCGGTGACCTCAACTACCGCAAGATCGCTGAGTTCGGCTCGGACTCTGACGCCCGCGCGTTCAACTTCGACGGCGAGTTCAACGTCGCGAACCGCGGCATGCTCGAGTTCGTCGAGGTGCTGAAGCTCGATGTCGCCTTCCTCTATGACCTCCTCGGCGCGACCCAGGAGCACAGCATCAAGCCTCGGAAGTTCCCGCAGACTCACATCGACGAGGTGATCATCGGGCACACGAACGAGCCCGAGTACAAGAAGCTGCAGTCGAACGACCTGATGGAGGCCTTCAGGGACCGCACCATCAAGATCGACATCCCCTACAACCTCGCCGCCTCGGACGAGGTGAAGATCTACGAGCGCCAGTTCGGGAGCTGTGGGAGCACGACCCGCTCGGTCGCGCCGCACACCTTCGAGATCGCCGCCCTCTGGGCGACGCTCACCCGCATCGAGGACCCGACTCACCCGACCCTCAGCCTCCTGCAGAAGGCGCGCCTCTACGACGGCAAGCGCACGAACGGCTTCGGCGCTGAGCAGGTCGAAGAGCTGCGCCGCAGCGCGCCCCGCGAGGGGATGAACGGGATCAGCCCGCGCTATGTGCAGGACAGCCTCGCCAACTGCCTCGTCTCCGAGTCTGCGACCGTCGGACCGATTGAGGTCCTCGACGCCCTCGAGGAGGGCCTAGGTCACCACAGCCTCATCTCGAATGAGGACACCAGGAAGCGATACTCGCACCTCATCACCCTCGCTCGCGAAGAGTACGAGGAGATCATCAAGCAGGAGGTGCAGGCCGCGATCTGCGCCGACCGCGAGGCGATCGATCGCTTGTGCGGCAAGTACGTCGACAACGTGAAGGCCTACGTCACCCAAGAGAAGGTGGTGGGGACTGACGGGGTCGCGAACGACCCGGACGAGCGTCTCATGCGCGCGATCGAAGAGAAGATCGACATCCCTGAGGGGCGCAAGGACGACTTCCGCCACGAGCTCATGAACTACGTCGCCTCGGTGCACCTCGAGGGTGAGACCTTCGACTACCGGGAGAACGAGCGCCTCTCGCGCGCCCTCGAGCTGAAGGTCTTCGAGGACCGCCGCGACTCCATCCAGCTCACGAGCCTGGTCTCCACAGTGGTCGATCCTGACTCTCAGGAGCGGATCGCCCTCATCCGCGACCGCCTCGTGCGCGAGTTCGGCTATGACGAGCTCTCTGCCGACTTCGTGCTCGACTACGTCGCCAACCTCTTCGCGAGGGGTGACGCCCGCGAGGAGCCGGGTGAGGAGGCCCAGGCGGCCTAGGGCGCATGTTCCGGATCGAGCGAGACAGGGCGCGCTTCCGCGAGATCGTTCGCGGCAGGCTCCGCCGAGACCTCAGGAGGTTCCTGTCCTCCTCAGAGCTCCTCGGCAGGAGAGGGGAGGAGACCGTCTCCATCCCCGTGACCCAGATCGAGACGCCCCGCTTCAAGTACGGCGACAACTCAGAGGGCGGCGTGGGCCAAGGCCCAGGCGAAGAGGGCGACCCCCTCGAGGCTGACGAGTCCCAAGGCGAAGGCGCCGGCGGCGCGGGTGAGCAAGAGGGGCACCACATCCTCGAGGTCGACGTCGACCTCGTAGAGCTCGCCGAGATGCTCGGCGAAGAGCTCGAGCTCCCGAACATCGAGCCGCGCGGTGACCGCATGCTCACAGCGAACGGCGGCAGCTACTCAGGCATCCGCACGGTCGGCCCGAAGTCGCTCAGGCACTTCAAGCGCACCTATAGACAGGCGCTCAAGCGCACGATCGCGCTCGGCGAATGGGACCCGAAGAAGCCCTCCGTGATCCCCACGGCTGAGGACGAGCGCATCCGCTGCATGAAGGAGCAGCCGAAGCCGGAGTCCTCCGCTGTCGTGTTTCACATCATGGATGTCTCAGGCTCGATGGGCCGAGAGCAGAAGGAGATCGTCCGCATCAAGGCCTTCTGGATCGACACCTGGCTGCGCAAGCAGTACGACAACCTCGAGGTCGTGTATGTCGTACACGACGCAGTCGCGAAGATCGTCGACCAGGACACCTTCTTCCACCTGCGCGAGTCTGGCGGCACGAAGATCTCTTCGGCCTATGACATGTGCCTCTCGGAGATCCTGGAGCGCTACCGCCCGGAGGAGTGGAACATCTATCCCTTCCACTACTCGGACGGGGACAACTGGTCCGCGCGGGACACCGAGCGCTGCATCGCGGTCCTGCGGGATGAGATCCTCCCCCGTGTGAATCAGTTCTGCTACGGGCAGGTGAAGAGCGCCTATGGCTCTGGTCAGTTCAAGAAGGACCTCGACGCCGCCCTCCCGGACGAGGAGGGGCTCGTGACCTGCGCTGTGGAAGACCGCGACGGCATCCCGGACGCCATCCGGGCCTTCCTGGGGAAGGGGCGCTGAGATGAGCCGCCAGTCCTCTCCCATCGATGCGAGCCTCAGGCCTTGGGCAGAGCGCATCGAGGCCCTCGCTCGCTCTGCGGGTCTGGACTTCTTTGACGTGGTGTTCGAGATGGTCGAGCCCGCTCAGGTGAACGCGCTGGCCGCCTACGGCGGCTTCCCTGTGCGCTATCCCTCGTGGCGCTTCGGGATGGAGTTCGAGCGCATGGAGAAGGGGCGCCAGTGGGGCCTCTCAAAGATCTACGAGCTCGTCATCAACAACGACCCGACCTACGCCTACCTGGTCCGTTCGAACTCCATGATGGAACAGAAGCTCGTCATGGCCCACGTGTTCGGGCACGCCGACTTCTTCAAGCACAACGCCTGGTTCCAGCCTACCGACCGGGGGATGCTCGATCGCATGGCGCACCATGGCAGCCGCGTTCGACGCTTTGTAGACGCCTACGGTCAAGACACGGTCGACCTCTTCCTCGACCAGGCGATCTCACTCGACAACCTGATCGATCCCTTCTTGCCCTCGCGTGAGCTCGCGCGCACAGCAGGAGGCCTGAGCCCCCAGGGCGAGGTGCACTCAGAGCGACGCTTCTCTAGCCTCGAGGCCCATCGCGGAGGCGGCTTCAAGCTGCCGAGCTACGACATCTTGGGTCACTTTGCGGAGCACGCCCCCCTCGAGCCCTGGCAGCGCGAGCTCCTGCGCATCGTCCGCGCCGAGGCCTACTACTTCGTCCCGCAGCGGATGACGAAGATCATGAACGAGGGCTGGGCGTCCTTCTGGCACAGCCGGATGCTCACCCACGGTCTCTTGGAGACGAACGAGATCGTGGACTTCGCGGACTGCCACAGCGGCGCGACCGCGGCCGTCCCTGGGCAACTCAACCCCTACAAGCTCGGGATCGAGCTCTTCCGATACGCCGAGGAGAAGGGGATGGACCTCTTCCAGCTGCGCCGTGTCCACAACGACACGAGCTTCATCGACGCCTTGGTGGACGAGGAGTTCGCTGAGCGCTGCTCGCTCTTTGTCTACGACCGGAACCCGAAGAGCGGCGCCCTCGAGGTCGCTGACAGGGGTTGGATCGAGGTGAAGCGCAGGCTGCTCCAGGGCCTCTCTTGGGGCGGGACGCCGCGCATAGAGCTCTTGGACGATGACTACGAAGGCCGCGAGCTCGACCTCTCGGAGGGTGGAGAGGTGCTCAAGAACCTCGAGCGGCTCTGGAGGCGCCCGGTCCATCTCTTGGCCACCGAGCGCGAGCAGCTGCGCCTGGTCACGAGCGAAGGGCAGGAGCTTAAGTCTGTGGACGCGGCCGAGAGCGAGGGCTCCGAGGCGGCCTGAGGCTCACGCTAGGCGGCGCGCCCTTGAGTCGAGCGTGATCAGGGGGGAGACTGAATCCATGGCGAGAGGAAACAGGCAGGTTTACGTGAGGTCTCGAGGGGCAGCCCTCCTCCTGTTGTCAACGGCTGGGCTCTTAGGCGGCTGCCGCGAAGGGGATGGAG
>JAKVCE010000179.1 GCA_022447405.1 Planctomycetota bacterium
CTGAAGGCGCTCCGAGAGCGGCGGGACCCAGCCCCCGCGGCTCGCCCAGGTCCCTCCCCTACGACCAGAACGGGCGCCAGGCCAGCCCACCTTCAGGCCGCTCGCCATCAAGGCCGCTCTGACGGGGTGAGAGATGGTGTACGTAGTGAGCCGACCGGCTTCAGCGACCCGTTGGCCCAGCTCAAAGAGGAACCCGGCCTCCCAAGCCTCCGGCTCAACGCCTGGCGAGAAACAGTCGAGGAAGACGGCGTCAAAGCGCTCTTGGGGTCCGAGCTGTGAGACCAACTCGCGGACACAGCCCATATGAAGCCGCATTCGAAGACCCCTCTCCAGCGAGACCCAGCCACCATCGGCTGCACCCCGCGCAGCCCTAAGGCCTGAGTGCGCGAGCTCCAAGGCCGACCCTGCGCCGCTGGGGGCGCCCGCCCGCCAAGACATCTCCGAAGACAGCTCCAGGCCCGCCGCGAGGGCTTCTTCCGAACGCTCCACGGCGGTCACTTCCAGGGAGCCGGGGAGCAGTCCAGCGACGGAGCAGGCGGCGGCGAGGTTCCAGCCAGGCGCGGAGCCGACGTCCAAGAGGCGCAAGTTCTCACCTCGGAGGAGACGTCGGGGTAGATCGCAGCCGAACACGTGCAACTGCATCGCCTCTGCCCAAGCCCCTCGGGTGTCATGGCAGGGTTCGCCATGAACGGGATGGAGCAGCGTCGGGCACCCATCACCCGTGATCATCTGACGCCAGCTATTCACCATCTCCAGGAGACGCCGCACCATCGCGCGGCGCGAGGCGCTCCAACAAGCTCACCACGGCCGGATCACGTTTGCCCAACCCGCGGAAGCCCTGGCTCAGCCGCTCCCAGGCCATGGCTTCGTCGCCTTCGAAGAAGCGCAGGATCTCCTCCTCCCGGAGCACGCGACGCGCCCCTCGCTGGAAGCGCTCATGGCGCGAGGTGTCTCTGTCTGAGCGCCAGGCGTAGACCAGCCCGCCAGCGTCTCCGCTCAGGAGAGTCATCGCGTCAGCGGTCATCGCCAGCGCTGTGATCGCCTCGTCATGCCCGACGAGCTCGAGCAGGAGGTCGCCGCTCTCGATGTCCCAGAGATAGACGTTGCCGAGAGTGTCACCGGTGAAGAGGCGCTGGCCATCAGGGTGGAAGGTGACCACCCCGACATCTGCCTGGTGTGGGCCCAGTGAGGTGGGCGGATCCTGACTACCGACGACGTGAACGCTCACCTTCTCCTTGGAGGCCGAAGCCACCATCGCCCCGTCTGTCGAGATCGCCAGCGCTTGAATCTGCCAGGTGTGCGCTGCCTCCCAAGCCTGCACCTCAGCGCGGAGGTCCGCGTCCCACACTCGAACGTTCTTGTCCTTGTCCGCAGTGACCACCCTCGCGCCGTCAGGTGTGATCCCCACTGCGACGACCGCGCGGTCGTGAGAGATATCCCAACTTTCCACCTCTTCACCGAGGTCTAACCCCTCCCAGACGATCGCCCGACTGTCAGAGGCGCCGGAGATCAGTCGATAACCCATCTCATCTGAGGCTAAGTCCACCACCTTGGCGTCGTGCCCTTCCAAGGTAGTGATGAGCTCTCCCGACTCTGGCCTCACGACGAACACGCTGGAACCGCCATCAGCGAGCGCCACGAACAAGTCCCCCAAGCGCTCACAGGCAGCCCAGGCGCCCCCCCGCGGACGAAGCACTCGACGACCGCCCTCCTCAGTGACGAGCTCATTGACTATGGCGCCATTTGCGCTCATCGAGAAGGCGATCGTCGCGCCCTCCACGTCAGTCTCTGCCAAGAGCAACACTGCGCTCTCCGCGCTGACCCCGACGAGCTGTCGCGTCTCATCCCAGTACGGGTCAAAGATCCTCAAGCTCCCGTCCTCCGCGCCGCTCAAGAGGCGCTCCCCGGGGAGCATGCTGAGACCGTTCACGCCGGCCCCATGGCCGTGCATGACCCCTGAGCTCGCACCGTGCACCACCTGCGGACCGTACCGTCCCGCCCGCCGGCATAGATCGATCGATCATCCCAGCTGAAGGCGATGCAGGTCACCCCGAGTCGGTGGCCCACGAGACGATACTTAGGCTTCATCTTCGCCCACTCTAGGAAGGTGTTGAGGCTGGCGATGAGGAAGCCGTCGCCCTCCGCCCGCTCTTGGCCGACGAGCACGCTCGTCTCCCAGAGCTGCACCTCCCCATCCTCTTGCGCGCTCGCCAATGTGGCGCCGTCATGGGAATACTGAAGCGCGTTGATCACGCTCCTCCGCTCATCAACGAAGCCCCCAAGCCGCTCCTGGGCCACATAATCCCAGAGCTCGACGCGACCGTTCGTCGTGCCGAGCGCGACTTGAGTCTCCTCTGGATGGAAGGTCACGCAGGCCAAGGGGTCTCCCGCGTCCTCCTGCCAGAGGACCTCACCATCCGGGACACTACGAACTCGGACCGCACCGCCAGAGTCCACGGTGGCGAGCTTTGATCCGTCAGGAGAGAAGGCGAGGTCCGTGATCAATGCGGCGCCGCTCGAGAGCTGGCCAGAGCCGCTCGTGAGCGGCCTGATCACGTCAAGGGACTCCATGTCCCACAGGAGCACGACAGAAGACTGTGAAGCCGTCGCCAAGACACCACTAGAGCTCAAGGCGCAGACGTTCTTACCCGCGTTGACCTGCGCCGTGAGCCCTGGCGCGCCGATGGCAGGCAGCCCGTAGCGCACGGCTTGGTCTTCAAAGGACCAATCGACGGCGTCGAAGAGGCGCGCGACCGCGTCAGTCCCCATGGAGACGACGTCTTCGCCGTACACGGCGAGGTCCACGCAGCCGCTGGGGTGAGGGAGCGGCGCCTCGACAGAGTCCTCCGTCCCCATCTCCAGGTGTCGCCACTCCCAGCTCCGCAGGTCCCGGTCTGCGCCCTCCAAGCGGAGCCTGGTCCGGCCCGCCTCCGTCAACCGCAAGCTGAACCAGGCAGCGGTCACCTGCGCCCTGTAGCGCGCGCGCCGGCTCTCTTCCAAGGTGCGAAGGCGCTCCTCCTCGAGACTGTTCACTTTGATCTGTTCGCCCAAGAGTCGGTTGGACTGCTCATTCGCCCGACGCTCGGCCTCCTTCGCGCGCTCCGCCTCCTCCTCTGCCTGCGCGGCGCTCTCCTCGGCGGCCTCCTGCGCGGCCTTGGTCAAGAGCTGCTCCTCCTCGAGGTCCTCGATGCTCTGCTGCTGCTGCTGAAAGAGGAGACCGAGACCTCCTATCACGAGGAAGACCATCGCGAGCAGCGTGCTGGCCATAGCCTTGTTCCTGCCAACCCACTTCTTGATGCCGTAGAAGAGGCCGGTCTCGTAGGTCGCGACCGCGTGCCCCTCCAGCCAGTTTCGGAGCTCATCTCCGAGCCCCATCGCGCCGTCAAAGCGGTCAGCCACCTCGCGAGCCATCGCCTTCTCACAAATGGCGACGAGCTCAGGCGGCGCGTCGGGGTTGATCTTCTTCACAGGCCACGGAGGGCCTGACTTCACGGCCTCCAAGATCGTCCACGCGCTTACCGTCTCCCCCAAGGGCTGGTACGGGAGCTGCCCGGTCAAGACCAAGTACAGCATGGCCCCTACGGCGTAGATGTCGCTCCCAGGCCCCACCTCCTCTCCCCGACCGAGCGCTTGCTCTGGCGCCATGAAGGCAGGCGTCCCGACGACATCTCCTGCGAGCGTGTGCTCCGCAGAGGAGCCATCAGAGCGCAAGGTGTGGATGATCGAAGAGGTCAGCGCCTCTTGCTCCTCGCGCCCCATCACCTTGGCGAGGCCCCAGTCCATCAAGAAGACCTCACCGAACTTACCGACCATCACATTGCCAGGCTTCACGTCCCGGTGAACGACATCCTTGGCGTGCGCATAAGCGAGCGCCTCGCAGACACGGATCAGGACGCCGACGACACGCTTCATGTCCCAGCCCTCCTCTCCTCGCTCTGCCAGCGCGATGATGTCGCGCATGTCCCGGCCGTCGACCAGCTGCATCGTGAAGTAGACCCGCCCCTCGGGGTCGATCCCGAGGTCATGGACCGGCACGATCCCCGGGTGGTCCAACTGGCTGGTGATCTGGGCCTCCTCGAGGAAGCGCGAGAGCCGCTTCTGGCTGCTCGCATCAGAGGCAGCGCCCGTGGTGCCACCATCTCCCCGCAGCGCTACCTTCATAGCTAGGGGGCGGCGGAGGTCCTCATCCCATACCCTCAAGATCGCGCCCATCCCCCCGCGGGCGATCTCGTCACGCGCCTTGTAGCGCTCGCTCCCGCCCTGCGTCGAGAGTTTGCTCATCAGCGCCGCAGAGCTCTCATCCATGAAGCCACCCTCCTCCTCTTCAGGAGCAGAGAGCGAGATCTCAGGATCTACCGAGTCCCCGTAGCGCTCCCGCAGTTGAAGCGAGAGCGTGCCATCCTTCGGACCGAGGCGGTCCAAGACCTCGGACATCCGCGCCCACTCCTCGTGAAGCTGGCGGAGCTCTGTCGCCAGGTCCTCGTGCTCCTTGCAGAGGCTCTCAAGATCGGACTCCTCCCCGGTCTCAAGTCGCCTGAGGTGACCGGAGAAGACCTCTAGCGCCCGTGCGGAGGGGTCACTCATGCCACCACCATACGAACTTGGCGATCGCGCGGCACCCGGAGCGACCCGGGCGCCACAAGCGAGGCGTACAGGACAGTGATCAGGCCTTGCAGGACTCCAGAAGGCCAGCCTCGCGGAGAGACTCCTCCATCGCTGCACCAATCCCGGAGGGGCTACGGCTCACGCGCACACCCGCGGCCTCCATGGCTGCGATCTTGTCAGGCGCGGTGCCTTTTCCACCAGAGATGATGGCTCCGGCGTGACCCATGCGCTTCCCAGGAGGGGCGGTTGCGCCTGCGACAAAGCCGACGACCGGCTTCGTCATGTCGCTCTGAATGAACTCAGCGGCCTGCTCCTCTGCGGTCCCGCCGATCTCACCAATCATCACGACGGCGTCCGTATCCGGGTCTCCCTCAAAGGCTTTGAGGCAGTCGACGAAGTGCGTGCCGTTCACGGGGTCACCCCCGATGCCGACGCAGGTGGACTGGCCAATGCCTAGGCAGGTGAGCTGCCAGACAGCCTCATAGGTGAGGGTGCCAGAGCGAGAGACCACGCCGACCCGACCGGGCTTATGGATGTAGCCAGGCATGATCCCGATCTTGCACTCGCCAGGCGTGATGACGCCGGGGCAGTTGGGGCCAATGAGTTGCGTCTCGGAGTCGCGGACGCGATCCATCACCTTGACCATATCGAGCACGGGGATCC
>JAKVCE010000018.1 GCA_022447405.1 Planctomycetota bacterium
CTCGAAGTGGTCCGAGGCTTCGGCGCGCGCGTCTCCGAGGTCGGCGAGCGCGTCGAACTGCTCGTCATCAAGCATGGTCAGGGCTTGGATCAGCACCGTGTCGTCGACGCCCTCAAAGATGAGCGGCAGCTTGCTCGCGTCCCCTCTGGCCCGCTGGATGAGCCTGGCAGCGGTCGCTCGCGGGCTCTCGTATCCGCGCTTGCCGTCACGGTCCACCCAGACGGGGTTGGTTGAGCCCAGGGTGTACTTGTTCTGGACGCCCCACCACGGCGCCTCAAGGTGGGCGCCGAGGACGATGCTGGAGATCCAAACATCGTGGTTGTGGGGGAGGTCGACGTGGAAGAGCTGGTGGATGTCCTTCGGTCCTTCGGAGGGCGCGATCTCAGCGCGCTCCACCTCGTAACCGTTCACGTAGAGGATGATGGTCTTGGGCTGCGCCCAGGACGCGCTGGCTGCCCGCACGATGATGTCGAGGCCATCCTTCGTCGCCTTCACCTCCTCGCCCATCACGGACTCGCCGCGCTCTTTGGCGAGCCAGACGTCGCAGAAGATCCCGTGGCTCACCGAGGCCCTGCCGGCGTTGATGTTCTCGCAGGCCTCATCGACATCGATCTTGTCCGGTCGGTCGGTCTTGCTCTTCACATAGGTGCGGCCGCCACCGACGGTGACGCCGACGGCGTGCGAGTCAGAGGCGCCAATAGCCATAACACCCTCTCCCTGGTTCACCAGCCCGAACCAGTCCCTGTAGAGGAGCAGGGGATCACGCTCTGCCGTGTCTGAGTTCACGACCTCCATGCCGTTGAAGTGGAACTTGCTGTTGTCGCCGCGGAGCCCTGTCATCGGGTCGTACTTCGCGTTCTCGTAGGGGCTGTTCCCACCCGGCCAGCGCGGGTGGTTGAGGATCACCGTCTTGGCGCCCTTGGCGCGGATGCCGTCTACGAGCTTCACCCAGTCCCGCTCCTTGTAGACGGGGATCTCATCGTCCGGGTCTAGGGGGAAGGCGTTGAAGTGGCCGTTGTCCGTGGTGACCTCGTTGCCCGTGACGGGGGTGAAGAGCTTGTTCAGCTTCAGCTGCTTCTGGTAGGGCCTGTAGTCGAGGTTGTGGTTGTGATCGGTCGCGATCGGGAGCTCCACCCCTTCGCCCGCGATGGTCACGACGCGCTCGAGGGCGCTCGAGTCCCCGTGCCCGGAGAACTCCAGGGTGTGGATGTGGGTGTCGCAGGAGATGAAGCCGGTGGTGTCGATCTCGTGGTGGATGGTGAGGCTGAGCTCTACGGGCGTGTTGCTGACCGTCATGGACGTCTCTGCGACGCTCCACTCGGTCCCGTGCGAGGCGTAGACGGTGTACTCGCCGGGCTGCAGCTCGGTCTTCAAGACGCCCTCGACCGTGTAGGCGAGGTCCTCGCGGATCGGCGTCGTCGAGGGCTCAGTGAAGAAGAGGTGCGTGGCCTTGTTGTCCTCGCGGAAGAAGTTGACGCGCGAGGGGATGGGCTTGGAGGTGCCGCCGTCGATCACCGTGACGGTCACGGGCTGCAGGCCGAGCGCGTCGCGCAGGCTCCCCTCGACCAAGCGGAAGTTCCCCAGGACGATGTCGTCGTTCGGGTCTCCCTCTGGCGTCACCGAGAGGGTGTTCTTCCCGCTCTTCAGCGTGCCGCCCTCGATGTGGTACCAGAAGTCGGCGGGCTCGTTGTTTGTCTTGAGCGTCCCCATGTCCTTGTCGTTGATCCAGAGGACGGAGTCGCCAGAGCGCGCCTTCGCCTTGAACTCGAGGTCGAGCCGCTTGCCCTCCGGCGCAGCGGGCGCCTCGGACCACTCCGGCGTCTCGTCGTTCCCGAGGTGTCGGTGTCCGGGCTCGATGACGCGGGTCACGGGCTCCTGGAACGAGACGAAGGCGGCGAGAGCGAAGAAGAGCGGGAGAGCGAGGAGGCGCATGGCGGAGTTCCTTGGTGCTTACTTGAGGCGATAGAGCTCGATGCCGGAGAAGCCGACGCCGTGGACGCTGCCGCCGGGGGTGTACTCGAGGGCGCTGATCTTGATCGTGCTGATGCGCAGGGTCTTGCCGAGGTCGACTTGGACCATCTTCATCTCGTCTGAGCCCATGTCGACCTCGATGGGCTTGCCGCCGTTGATGCTGATGGCGGCGCGCTTGATCGCCCCGAAGTGATTGCGGAGCGAGAGCGCGCTGTTGGCCTGGGCGAGGAGGAGCGTGTTGGCGCGGGCCCGGCGGGCGAGGGAGAGCTGGATCCAAGGCGCCTTGTCGTCGGCTCCAGAGACCCAGCGGGTGAGGTGCGGCTCATCGCAGGCGTTGGCCGGGGCGGTGTCCGCGCTGTGCTGACTCGACGCGGTCGCAAAGACCTCCTGATGGTTGAGGAGGTTGTCCTCGTTGAAGCTGAGGTTCTCGGCCATCCACTCTTCGGGGGAGTCCTTGGTGGTGACCTTGAGCGAGACCGAGCTGAAGGGCTCAGTCTTTGAGGGGTACTCAGGGTCTCCTTCGGGCGTCACCACGGTCACCCGCGCCTGCAGCGTGTGCTCGCCGGGCAGCTGGAAGCTGTGCTGCGCCGCGAAGCGCTCGCCGCGCCAGGGCTGCGTTGGATCACCTGCGGCCGTCGCGACGACCTCTCCGTCAGCGAGGTACTCGACCTTCACGACGCGCACGCCCTTCCAAGGCCTGCCGTCCTCGTCGAACTCGGCGCGGACGCTCTCGTCGAAGCCCTCGACCCAGAAGGTCATCTTCTTCGTGCCCGTGGCGCGGATGTGCACCTCGCCTGTGGAGTCCGCGTAGACGCTCCCGTCGCGGCTGGCCGCTCGGCCGGATTGACGCGGCGCCGAGGCGCGCCGCAGGAAGAGCAAGGCGAAGCAGCTGTCCTTTGTGTTTCGCCAGACGCCGGGGTCACCCTGCCGCTTGAGGAGCTCCTCTGCGCCGTCGCGATACCAGGGGTTGTCGCCGATGTACTCGGTGTTGAAGAAGGCGCCGACGCGCTCGAGCCCGTAGATGTAGTAGTAGAAGTTGTCCCCGTTGACTCCAGGGGCAGACTTGTCCACGTCACCGTCTCGCTGGTGGCGGCGGTCGCCCTTCATCACCTCGTCGTAGTAGTGCTCCATCCAGCCGAGGCCGAGCTGGCTGCTCTTCATGAACATCTGGATGTGACGGGCGCCGAGCTTCTTGTCGAGGAGCATCATCGGGATCCCGACCGTGCACAGGCCCGCGGTCGTCATGCAGCCCGACTCGTGCCATGGCGCGCGATTGTTTGGGTAGTAGTGATACCCCGCGATCTTGCGCTTCCCGGAGCGTCTCCTGCCGCCCCCGTCGTCCGGCCAGTCGACCTCCTCTACGTTGTTCTGATGCTTCTCATAGGCGGTCTGGACGATGCGCCGCCAAGTCTTCGCTGAGACCTCGACGCCGACCTCTGAGGCTCCCCAGAAGCCGAGGCAGGCGAACTGCGCGTTGGAGAGGTCGGCCTTGCCGGTCGGGTAAGCCCATGAGCCGGGCACCACGTCGCTCTCCCACTCCAAGAGCAGGTCCACGATCTCTTGTGCCCACTCTTCGTTTGCCTCGTCCTTTGTCGCTCCGATCGCCATCAGCTGGCAGCCTGCGGAGTAGGTCTTGACGGGGTCGCGGCGCCGGAGGAACTGCAGGCCGCGGACGACGGACGGGTGGTCAGCGCTGAGCCCGCACTTCAGGAGGGTGTAGATGCAGAGCGAGGTCGCGCCGTTTCGGTAGCCGCTGAAGTTGTAGCCCCAGGAGCCGTCGCGGTGCTGGGTCATGAGGAGGACGTCTACGCCGTCGGTGATCGCCTGGTTGATCGCGGGCTGGAGCTCGTGCAGCGGCGTGCCCTTATCTTCCGGCAGACCGTTCATGGTCTTGCCGCTGGCGGCGGGGAGCTTGCCAGCGAGCTTCTTGTAGCGGCGCTCGATGTCCCCAGCCTTCAGGGCGTCGTCGTAGAGCTTCACCTCGTGTACGGCGCCGACGACGCGGTAGTCCTCGTTCTGGTCCTTGTAGGAGCAGGTCGCGAGGGTGTGCTGGTCCTCGTAGAGGATCGCCCCGGACTGCTCCTCGGACTCGGCGACCAGCTTCCCGTTCGCGTAGAGGCGCATCACCTCGCCGTCGTAGGTCCCGACCACGTGGTACCAGGCCCCCAACTTGAAGGTCTCTTTGGCGGTGAGGTAGGTGAGGGTCTCCTTGTCCTCGCCCGCGACCGCGAGGCAGAAGGAGCGCTCCCTGCTCCCGAGCAGGACGCCGCGCTCGTGGCTGCCGTTGTCTTCCAGAGCAGAGAAGATCCCGCCCCAGGAGATGTAGGCGTCCATCGCGACCCAGGCCTCGACGGTGAGCTCCTCCTTGGGCAGCGCGCTCCCGGGGAGCTTCGCACCAGGCGTCATGAGCGGCGCGCCGGGGGGCAGGAGGAGCGACTGAGTCTTCCCCTCACCGACGAAGCTGGGCGAGGCGTAGGGCATCGACCACTCACCCTCGAGCGGCTGGAAGGCGCCGCTGGAGTGGTGCTCAGCGCTGTAGATCCAGTGGGCTACGACCCCGGACTCGCTCCATTCGGAGCCAGCGTGGTGAGGTTGTGCGCCGAGCAGCGCGAGCGTGACAGTCCAGAGAAGCAAAGCCCCCGGAGTGTAGCAGCACTCGCTGGCAACCCCGCCAGGCGGCCTTAGCGGTGCGCTCGGCGCCCCTTTGGAGGGGTCTAGACCTCAGATGATCTGGTGGATGGGCTCTGCGCCCTCGACGCCGACGAGGCGCTGCTCGAGCCCGCCGAAGTTGAAGGAGAGGGCGTTCGGGTCGAAGCCGAGCTGCGTCAGGATCGTCGCGTGGAGGTTGTTCACGTGGAAGCGGTCCGTGACAGCGGCGCTGCCGAGCTCGTCGGTCTCGCCGACGCTGCTGCCGCCCTTGATGCCGCCGCCGGCGAGCCAGAGGGTGAAGCCGTAGGAGTTGTGGTCCCGACCGGTGCCCTTGGCGTACTCGGCGGTGGGCTGACGCCCGAACTCTCCGGTCCACACGATCAAGGTCTCGTCGAGCATCCCGCGTCGCTTGAGGTCCTTGATGAGGCCAGCGATGGGCTTGTCCGTGCGACCGGCGTGCTTGTCGTGGTTGATCTTGAGGTCGCCGTGGGCGTCCCAGTTGTTGTCGTTGTGGTGGCCGCCTGAGTAGATCTGCACGAAGCGCACGCCGCGCTCGACCAGTCGCCGCGCTAAGAGGCACTTGCGGCCGAACTCGTTCGTCTCTGGGTTGTCGACCCCGTAGAGCTCTTGCGTCTCCACCGGCTCGTCGCCGAGCTTGAAGGCCTCCGGAGCGGCGGCTTGCATGCGATAGCTGAGCTCATAGCTCGCGATGCGCGCGGCGAGGTCGGAGTTTCCGTCGTTGCGGTCTAGGTGCTCCTGGTTCATCCGGCGCAGGTGGTCGAGCTGGGCGCGCTGCCGCTCGCGGCTCATGCCCTCTACGGGCGCGAGGTCCATGATCGGGTTCCCGGTCGCGCGCACGACGCAGCCTTGGAAGGTCGCGGGCATGTAACCGCTCGACCAGTTCTTCGCGCCGCTGATCGGACCGCCGGTGTCGTCGAGCATGACGACGAAGCCGGGCATGTCGCGGTTCTGTGAGCCGAGGCCGTAGGAGACCCAGGAGCCGACGCAGGGCTTGCCGCTGAAGAGGTGACCGGAGTTCATCATGAACATGGCCGAGCCGTGGATGGGCGAGTCCGCGTACATGGAGTGGACGAAGGACATGTCGTCCACGCAGCCCGCGAGGTTGGGGAAGAGGGAGGAGACCCACTGCCCGCACTCGCCGTACTGCTTGAAGCTCCACTTCGGTCCGACGACGCGCCCCTGGTCCTTCGTGCCGCCGCGGCCGCGCGTCTTCACCTTGATGGTCTTGCCGTCGAGGGGGTAGAGCTCCGGCTTGTAGTCGAAGGTGTCCATGTGGCTCGGGCCGCCGTACATGAACAGGAAGATCACGTTCTTCGCCTTGGCGAGGAGCGGCGCAGGGACCGCCGAGAGCGGGTTGGCGAATCCTCCTAGGCCGTCGCCAGCGAGGGCGCTCCCAGCGAGGGGCGCGGCTGCTGCCAAGGCGCCTGTAGAGCGCAGGAAGGCGCGGCGGGAGAGGTTGTTCTGCTCTTGGCTCATGGGTCAGTCGAGGTAGATGAACTCGTTTAAGTTGTAGGTCACGAGGCAGAAATCCACCAGCGCCTGCTCGGCAGACAGGCCCTGTTCGGCCTGCAAGCTGTTTGTGAAGGAGGCGTGGAGGAGGACCTCGCGCTCGTCGGGCTCGCGGCCGAGGGCGAGGTGTAGCCCGCGGCGGATCTGGTCCTCGAGGCGGTCGCCAGCGTCCTCTCTGAGGCGCTCTGCGAAGAGGCCTGCTTGCTTGTTGATGAACTCGCCGTTCAGGAGCGCGAGGGCCTGCGCGGGCTGGGTCGTGACGAAGCGCTCGGGGCAGGACTGGTCCGTGTCCGCCACGTCGAAGGCGGCGAGGAGCGGCGTGGTCAGCGAGCGCTTGATCTTGATGTAGACGCTGCGCCGGCGGACCTGATCCTCAGGAGACCTGCCCCACACGCTGTCCGGCCGCGAGGAGGTCGCGAGCGCCTCCTTGGGCATCATCGAGTAGATGCTCGGGCCATACATCTGTCGGTTCAGCGTGCCGTTGGTCGCGAGGATCGCGTCACGCACCTCCTCCGCGCCGAGGCGGCGCAGCTCGAAGCGCGTGAGCAGGTGGTTCTCTGCGTCGCGCAGCATGGCGTCATCGCTCGCGATGCTCGACATGCGGTAGGCGCTCGAGCTCATCATCCGGCGGTGCATGGCCTTGAGGCTCCAGCCGCTCGCGACGAGGTCGTTCGCCAACCAGTCGAGGAGCTCGGGGTGCGTCGGGCGCTGGCCGAACTCGCCGAAGTCGCTCGGCGTGCTGACGATGCCGCGGCCGAAGTGGTGCTGCCAGAGGCGGTTCACCATGACCCGCGCGGTGAGCGGGTTCTCCGGAGAGCTGATCCACTCCGCGAGGAAGCGGCGCCGGCCTGAGGTCTTCGCGCCCGCCTCCGGCTCGGGGACGGCGACGACGCTGTCATCAACACAGTCCGGGAAGTCTGGGTCGACCTTCTCACCGCGCGAGGCGGCGTTCCCGCGGATGTGGACGTGCAGGTCTTGGGGGTGGGGGCCGTCAGAGATGATCGCGAAGGCCTTCTCGGCGGGGACCTGTCGGCCGCGGCTCGACTCGAGCCGCTCCGTGGTCTCTTCATAGCGAGTGATCTCCTCCTCGCTCATGACCTCATGTCCGAAGTCCGCCATGAGGGTCTTGGGGTCGACGCCGGCGCCGTTCATCGCCTCGCGAGAGAGGGGCATGCGCCCGAAGGCGAGGTCCCGCGGGGTCGAGGTCAGGGCTTGGCTGCGCTTGATGGGGCGCACTTGCACGTAGCGCCCGCCGAAGTCCTGGTTGCAGGAGACCGCCAGGTCGTTCCAGCCGGGCTTCAGCGCGGCCTGTCCCTCAGGCGTAGAGCCAGCCACGGTGTAGTCCACGATGTAGCCGTCACGCGAGAGGGCGAGGGCGCCGTTCACATACACGCGCAGGTCGTCGTCGTGGTAGAAGGCGAAGGCGAGCTCATCGTCCTCCTCTCCGTCCCACCAGAACCTCTGGCGGAGCCAGATCTCCGGCGTGTCCCACTGCGTGCGGATGACGGAGCGGGGCGGGCGCACGTTGCGGTCCCCGAAGCCGCCGAGCCCAGTCTTCCAGCCTGAGTCGTCGAAGCCGGGCTGCTCCCAGCCCTCGCCGGGGTCGTCGGTCGTGTACTGCCAGCGCAGGGCGTCGGCCGAGGCCCACCAGGCCTTGAGGCCCTTGCCGCCTGTGCCCTGGAAGAACTCCAGCGTGATCGGCGAGAGGCCGGCCTCGAGGGTCGCGACGGCCTCCTTCACGGTGCCGAGGCCGTGGATGCCGTCGTAACGGACGACCTCCTTGTCGTCTACGAGGACCCTCGAGCCGTCGTCGGTGTCCAGCTGGAAGAGGTAGTCGCCGCTCGCGGGGATGCGGAGGTTGGAGTCGAAGACGAAGCCGAAGGAGTCGTTGCGCGTAGCGGGCGAGATGTCGAAGAAGCCGCTGGGCAGCCGACCCTCGTCCTCATGGAGGTACATGTCGAAGTTGGGGAGCTTGTTCCAGGTCTCGCGGTAGAAGCGGAAGCGGACCGGCTCCATGCTCGCGAGGTCACCGACGGCGCCCTCCTTCTTCGTGTAGCGGTCCCAGAAGTCCGCCTCGAGCTCGCGCAGCACCTTCGCCATGTCGCGCTCCTCGCGGTCCTTCTTCTCCACGGCCTCTTCGTAGGCGCGCATCTCCTCGTCGCTCATCGCCATGACGAGGTTGTCCCCGCCGCGGATGATCGGGCGGATGCCGTGGAAGAAGGAGATGAAGGAGAAGTACTCCTTCTGCGTGACCGGGTCTCCCTTGTGGTCGTGGCAGCGCGCGCAGCCCATCGTCATGCCGAGGAAGGCCTCTGAGGCGGTCTTCGCCACGTCATCGAGGTTGTCGTACTTGTGCTGCAGCGCGCCCGCGCCCGGCTCGTCGTCCCACTGATGCAGGCGCATGAAGCCGGTCGCGATGATGGCGTCAGCGTCGGCGTCGTCGAGCTCGTCGCCGGCGAGCTGCTCCTGAATGAAGCGGTCGTAGGGCTTGTCCTCGTTGAAGGCGCGGATGACGTAGTCGCGGTAGCGCCACATCATGGGCTTGTCTGAGTCGCGCTCGAAGCCGTTGGTCTCGGCGTAGCGCACGAGGTCCAGCCAGTGGCGTCCCCACTTCTCGCCGTAGTGCTCTGAGGCGAGGAGGCGGTCGAGGAGGCGCTCCCATGCGCCAGGCTCGGTGTCTTGGAGGAAGGCCTCGACCTCCTCCGGGGTGGGGGGCAGCCCCGTCAGGTCGTAGCTGGCGCGGCGGATGAGCGCGATGCGGGAGGCCTCTGGCGCTGGCTCCAGCGCGGCCTCCTCAAGCTTCGCGAGCAAGAAGTTGTCGATGGGGTTCGAGACCCAGTTGCTCCCCTTCACCGCGGGGACCGCGGGCTTTGTGCGCGGCTTGTAGGACCAGCCCTCCATCCCATCGTCGCGCCCGATGTGCTCTTCCTCTTCTGAGCCAGCGTGCGCGGCGTCGCCGGCGTAGGGCGCGCCCATGTGGACCCAGCGCTCGAGCAGGTCCAGCGCCTGACCTGGGAGCTTCCCCTTGGGCGGCATCTCATGGTCGATGTCCTTGTAGCTCGTCATGGCGAGCAAGAGGCTCCGCTCGGGGCTCCCCTCGTTGACGGCGGGGCCGAGGTCGCCGCCCTCCAAGAGGCCGGCCCTCGTGGTCAGGTTCAGGCCTCCCTTGAGTCGCCTGCCGCCTCCGTGGCAGCTGAGGCAGTGCTCCTCGAGGAGAGGCTGGACCTCCTCGGTGTAGAGGCGCGCGCCCTCGTCATCGCCGTGTTGCGCGGCTGCATGGGGAGCGATCACGCTCAGGGAGAGGGCAGCGAGGAGCGTCGTTGAGGGAGCCATGGGCGGGTTCTGGGTCGATCGAGCAGTGACCAAGAATATTCAAGAGGGCTGTTTCTGACCACTAGAGCCCGGCTTTCCAGGTCCTCTTGGGGGCAGAGGAAGCGCGCACCGCTCCTGCAGGCTCCTCGTAGGATGTGGGACCCCAAGCCGGAGCACCCATGCATCACCTCTTCTTCGCAGCCATCTCCCTCACACTCCTCTTCAGCTCGCAGAGTGACCCCTCCCACAAGGACGAGTGGGTCGAGCTCTTCGACGGCCAGACCTTGGATGGATGGACCACCAAGGGAGGCCGCTACGACGGCGGCGCCGAGTGGGTCGTTGAGGGCGGCGCGATCGTGGGGCGCGAGGGACCGAACGGGGCCGGCGGCCTGATCTACACCGAGAAGGAGTACGAGAACTTCGAGGTCGAGTTCGAGGCTTGGATCTCCTACCCCTTCGACTCGGGGATCTTCCCCCGCATGACGCCGCGCTCAGAGGGGAACAAGCAGGGCGCGCAGATCACGATCGACTACCGGCCGGGCGGCGAGGTCGGCGCGATCTACTCCGACGGCTTCTACCAGCACAACTGGACGGGGAGCGACAAGTTCAAGCGTGACGAGTGGAACCACTTCAAGCTGCGCTGCGAGGGCACGCCGATGCACCTGGTGTGCTGGATGAACGGAGAGCTCCTCACGGACTATCAGCTCCCGGACTCCAGCGGGAACTTCGCGGAGCGAGGCAAGCTCGGCCTGCAGGTGCACGGCTCAAAGGGCGCGCCAGAGGGGAGCAAGGTCATGTTCCGCAGGCTGCGCTTGCGGGAGCTCCCCAGCGGGGGCGCCTTCAAGGCCGCGAAGGGAGACCGCGGAGAGTCTGGCTTCGTCGAGCTCACGAAGGCCGGGGAGGCGGCGGGCTGGCGCTCGCTCTTCAACGGCAAGGACCTCGCGGGCTGGAAGCCGCACGGCGGCGACACCGGCTATGAGGTGCGCGACGGCGAGCTCCGCTTCTTGAACAAGGGCTCCTCAAGCCACCTCGAGACGACCGAGGACTTCCAGGATTACCAGCTGCGCCTCGACTTCCAGATCGATCGCGGCGCTAACTCTGGGCTCTTCCTGCGCGGCGCGCGCAACGGCAAGGACCCCGCCTACACGGGCTGTGAGCTGCAGATCCTCGATGACTTCCACTTCGAGGAGGACAACAACACGGAGCTCACGGATTACCAGTTCACAGCAGGGCTCTACGGCGCGAAGGCGCCGGACACGAAGGACGCCCTGCGACCGCTCGGGGAGTGGAACACCTACGACGTCTACTACCGCGGCAACCGCATGACGGTCCGCCTGAACGGCAAGCCGATCCACGACATCGACACCCACAAGGTCGGCGGGAGCCCGCCGTTCAAGGAGCGCGTCCCTACGGGCTTCATCGGGCTCCAGCGCCACGGCGCGGGGAGCTCCTCCGGAGACGACTACGCGCGCTTCCGGAACCTCTTCATTCGACCCCTCGACTGACTAGGCCCGGGTCATCGCCAGGAGGCGCTCGAGGATCTTCGGGCCGTCCGCGCGGAGGCCGTTGTGCTCATAGTCGGCCGTCCGCCAGACCTTCGCGCCGCGGATCGCGTCGGCGGTCTCGAGGGAGTATTCCCGCTCGACGTACATGTCGTTCTCGTAGACCGCGGCGGCGACGGGGATCTCGTTCTCGCTGAGGGCGTCGCTGTCATAGAGCGTCGGCCAGTCATCCTTGGAGGCGAGGAGCTCTGCGGCCTCCTTCATCGGCGCGAGGGCGGAGATCTCATCGAGGGAGCCCGGGTGGATCATCTCGCCCGTCAGGAAGACCGGCTGCTCCGGGTCGAGGTGGAACTCGGGGAACTCATCTCTCGTGCGCTCGGCAGACCAGCTCGAGGCGAAGCCCTGGGTGTAGCAGGCCTCGTGCAGGAGCGTGAAGATCGGGTTGGTGTCGAAGTTGAGGGAGTTCTCGAAGGCGCGCAGGAAGCCGTGGTGGAAGACGGGCTCGGACGCGCCCGCGGGGAAGGCGCTCTCTAAGAGGTAGTGGATCGCCTCGCGCCCGTCGCTCATGCCGAGGTGCATGCCGAGCTGCTGGAAGCGCCGAGGGGTGAGCTGATCTCCCGAAGGCAGCAAGACCTCTTCGTCATAGAGGCGGCGCAGGATCGCGCGGGCGCGCTCGTCATCCACCGGGTAGCGCTCATGCCAGCCGCGGTTCTTCTCAGCGCAGATCGGGTAGGTGCGGCGGTAGATGTCATCCGGGTGCGCCTCCAAGGGGGGCAGCCCGCCCGTGATGAGGGAGGCCTCCAGGCCCTCCGGGTGAGCGGAGAGGTAGCGCACGGTGCAGAAGCCGCCGTAGCTCTGGCCGAGGGTCGTCCACGGCCTGCCGCCGGTGAGCTCATGGCGGATGAGCTCGCAGTCCTCGACGATGGAGTCGGAGCGGAAGAGCGAGAGGAAGTCCGCCTGCGCCTGGGCGTCGCCGCGGGAGGTCACGACGTCTGCGTGGAGCGGCGAGCTCTGTCCGGTCCCGCGCTGATCCAAGAGGATGACGCGGAAGCGCTCCGCGGCCCAGCCGAGCCAGCCGCTCGCGTCCATCGGGCGGGGCGAGGGGAAGCCGGGGCCGCCTTGGAGGAAGAGCAGGCACGGCAGCTCCTCAGCCTGCTTCGCCTCCGCCACCACCTCACGCGTGAAGATCGTGATCGCCTCCCCGGTCGGCTCAGCGTGGTCGAGGGGGACCTGGTGCTCGCGGTCGTGCAGAGAGAGGCCGCTCAGCTTGTGTGTGCGCTTGGTTGTCATGCGGTGATCCTGGGCTAGGCGGAGTGAGGATCCAAGAAGAAGGCGCGGAGCCGAGGGGACCTCGACTCCGCGCCGTGTGTCACAGGGCAGCTCGGCTTACTCGTCGAGCATGTCCTCGAAGAACTTGCGCAGGCGATCGTCCTGCGGGTCCTCGCTGTCCTTGATCATGGCGAGCCCGCGCTCGGCCCACTTCACCGCGGCGGCCTCGTCTTCCTTCATGCGGAAGCTCCAGAAGGACATGTTCGCGCAGAGGAACTTGCCCTTCTCCGCGGGGATGTCCTTGACCGTGTCAAAGAGGTCCGTGATCGCGGTCATGGCGACCTCGAGGGCTTCGTCTGAGTTGACGTTCTCGGCGATCGCGGCGACAGCGCCGATCCATGTGCCGGCAGAGCCGTCAGGGTCGATCTCTTTCGCTGCGGCGAGGAGGTCGGCGTCCACGCGGCCCGCGTTCACGAGCGCTGCGATGCAGGCCTTGCGACGCTCGCCCTCAGCGGTCGGGTAGACGCGGCTGACGACGTCAGCGAGCTGGCCGATGAAGGGAGACTCAGGGCTCATGTTGGCGAGCTTGCCGATGATCGCGTCGATGGCGCGGTCCTTGTCCTCTTGCTTCTCAGCGCGGTCGAGCGCCTTGGTGAGCTTCTGGACATCAGCGAGGTCCTTCTTGCCAGCCTCGAGCATCTCGTTGAGGTGCTCGATGTAGGGCTCTGCGCCGCCGGGGCGATAGCCGGTCTTGCCGAAGACCTCGCCGTCCGGGGTCATGACGAGGACCGTGGGGAAACCACGGATCCCGTACTTGTTCTTCAGCTCGTCGTTGCGCTCCGGGTTCGGGACCTTGGCCTTGATCTCAGGGTCTCGCGGGAAATCCAACGAGACGAACACCAAGTTCTTGCCTGCGGCTTCGGAGAACCCTTCTGCTTCCCACACCTCTTCACGGAGGCGTACGCAGTATGGTCACCAGTCGCTGCCAGTGAAGTCGACGAGGAGGTCTTTGCCCTCCTTCTTTGCGAGGGCGGCGGCCTCGTCGAAGTCCTCGATCCAGCCCTCGCCAGCCGTGGCGGCGGGGGCGGTGAGCACGACGAGAGTCGCGGCCAGTGCGGTCCAGAGGGGTTTCATAGGGGTCTCCTGGTTGAATTGGCGCAGCCTGAGGGGGCGCGCGGTCAGGAGATAGTACGAGAGGCGCTCCCGGGCATGGTGCGCGAGTTGCGAAACACCTCCAGAAAACCCCCTCTGGGAGGTTCTCCGGTAGCCCAGGAGCGCCCGCTCAGGCTCTTCAGGTCCCGAAGTGGTGCTCTGTGTCGCCGTCAGCGATCCACTTCTTCACGTCCTCGATGGTCGCGGAGAGTCCCTGTGAGGGGTCTGTCGAGAGGTAGTTGGCCCAGTGGGCGCGCTCTTCCAAGCGGTAGTCCCTCTCCATCCTGGCCCCCTTGTAGTGAGCCATCGCCATCTCCTTCAGCGGGCGCTCCCGGAGCGGCCGCCTTGCTGCGGCGAAGAGCTGGATGAGCTCGTGAGCCGTTCTGTGGAGGCTGTCGTGGCCCTCGCACAACTCAAGCGCCGGCAGGAGCTCACGCTTGGCGAGCCGACGGAGGCCGCGCCAGTCACGCTCACGGTTCAGCTCTGTCACGGCGCGGACCAGGTGCGCCAAGAGCCCCTTGGCGATCCGCGTCGCGTCCTCCTCGGTCCTCGGGGCGGGCTCGACCGCGTCGAAGCAGAGTCGCGTGGCGCGCTCTTCCGTGATGAGGTCTTCGCCTTCTCCCGGTCGACGCCAACGGACGGCGGCGAGGATCTCAGCGTCTGAGGCCGAGTAGCGCTCGGAGAAGCGGAGCCTCAGCACGGCCTCGCGCTGACTCGAGGCCATCATCGAGCCGAGCTGGAAGGTCGCGGCTCCTTCAACGAAGCTCCCCGGGTAGCCGGAGAGGCAGGTCACGTGAGCTCTTGCGGGGAAGCCCAGCTCAAGCCGCACGTTCTCTGCGGTGGTCTTCACGACCTCGCGCAGCTCAGCGGTCACGACCTCCACGATCTCGTGAGGGCGCTCGGCGTCGTGCAGTCGACCGCCGCCGCTCTCGGCGAGGGCTTGCAGCTGCACGGTCGAGTACCCATCTCCGATCCCGACGCAGGTCGTGTACACGCCTCTTTGAGCGAGCTCTGCCGCCTCACGTCCCAGGGTGTGTGGGCTCGTGGCGCCGACGTTCGCGTGCCCGTCCGAGAGCAGCACGATCCGCCGGAGCGCCTCGGAGCCCGAGCGGAGGAGCTCACGTCCGGCCATCCTCCAGCCTCCGTGGAGCGCGGTCATGCTGCCAGCCTGGAGGCCTTGGATGGCTTGGGTCATCGCCGCGCGGTTCTCGGAGCTCATCTCCATGAGCTCGCAGACGGTCTTCACCTCGGAGTCGAAGGTCACGAGGGTCACCTTGTCTTCCTCGCCTATGCCGGCGACGAGCTTCTCTGCCGCTTGCTTTGCGGCCTCTAGGGGTGCGCCCCGCATGGAGCCCGACACGTCTATGACGAGGGCGACCTCGAGCGGGTTGCTCTCGGAGGTGCCCTCGTCGTCTCCCTTCGGCGCCTCCACCTCAACGAAGAGGTAGGCGTCATGCATCGACCCTGCGAGGGCCGTCTCGCGCTCAAGGCGCATCTTCATCTTCAGTTCACTCATGCAGTCTTCTTTCCTCGGCTCTCGCCGCTTCAGTTTTTGGCCCAGTCGGACCAGGACTTCGGTGGGGGGGGTGTCCCGCCCCCTTCGCTTCGCTCAGGGGGCGGGTACACCCCCACGTACACGAGAGACCCTCAGCGGGGCGTCTCGCGCTCTCTCTCTTCCTCGAGCCAGGCGATCAACATGTGAGCCAGCCTCGTCATTCGTCTCAGATCTTCAGGGTCATGCCCGCGCTGCCGGAGCTCTAAGCCCTCGGCGATCTCCGCGGTCATCCAGGTCTTAGGCGACCTCGTCGGTGTCTTCTTCTCTGTGCGGCTGCGCCGCTTGCTGAACCAGGGGTCCTCCTCTGAGGCGGCGGGCTCTACAGCCTCGCTCATCGAATAGGTTGGGTTGGAGAGCGGGATCGCTCGCACGGCCTCTTCTCCTCTAGCGACGCGGCGGATCTGATCTTCGGGCAAGCTGTGGATCAGGCTCCGGATGTCGTCGAGGGAGAGCTGCGCCTTGCGGCGGACCTTTAGGATGAAGTTCAGGTAGTCCAAGTGCTTTTCGCTGTAACCCGCTCGCATCCCTTGGCCGTGGGAGGCGGGCAGCAGCTTGCGCTCGATGTAGCTGCGGATCGTCCTGGGACCGACGCTCGTGCGATCGGAGAGCTCTTGGAGGGTCAGGTGCTCCTTTGACCCGTAGCCCTTTCCCGGGGATTGATGCATCAACGCCTCCTCCTGGGCCAAGCGCTGTAGACGCGGACGACGGCGTGTTCGATCGGGCCGAAGCGTCCGGTCGCGTTGCTGTGAGCGACTGACGTGCGGCCGACGGTGAAGAGGGCCGCGGCGGTGAGGAAGAGCGCTTGGATCAGCGGCGATCCGCTGTTGTAGGCGAGATAAGCCCAGGTGATGTCGAGGGCGCTGCAAACAGCGAAGAAGCCCCACACCGTGGGCGACATCCCGTACTTCTGCATCAAGGGGGCCGCGATGGGGTTCGTCTCTGTGTGCGGGGTGACCCACTCAAGCGTCGACAAGCAGTCGAGCAGCTTTGAGAAGATCATGGCCGTCGTGATCACGAGGAAGGCTTCATACATGGCTGCTCCTTGGCTTGGGGTCTTGGGGCTAGGTAGGATCCTCGCTGGATCGCCTGTGGCCCCTCATTGTACCAAGGATATGGCGATGTCAATCTTAAATGCCATTAAAAGCACTTAAATGCATATATCGCCAATATGGCGATGTCGAGGAATGTGTAGCCGTGGCCTGGGCTGTTTTGAGTCAAAATGATCATAATTAGCTCAATTACTGTTTGGAATGACCACAAAACGAGCAGATAGGACTCAAAACCTGTTAAGAAAACCTCTCATAAGAGCCAGGTTCACCTGGGGAGCTGATGTCGAGGTGACATTTCATGCCTTGTGGACATAGTGGATCGAAAACGGAGCCATTCTAGGCGGTAAATGGACAAAACCGGATGAAAAAGCCACAAAATGAGCCGTTTTGTATGTTTTTGCCCGTTTAAAAACCTTTGAAGTCAGAGCAAGGCATGGAGAGGTGCGAGGGCGGA
>JAKVCE010000180.1 GCA_022447405.1 Planctomycetota bacterium
CGCCGCCGTGCCAGGGTGCGAAGTCGACGCGCCGAAAGAAGTCCTCCTCCCGCATCGAGTGGATGATCCGCTCCTGGGCCTCGCGGATCTCTCCCGCCTTGAGCCCGCCGATACGCCTGCGCACCTGGAGCTGGGAGAGCGGCATGAGCCTGCGGTCGTCGTCCTCCTCTCGCTCTGCGCCGTACATCTCGATGCCACCCCAAGGGGCGTGCCCAGTCGAGATGTGGTGCGCGTACTCGACGTGCCAGGGCTCGTCCTCTCCCATCCACGGCGGGAGCAGGAGCATATAAACGAGTCCGTGGAGGACGGCTGCGATGAGGAGCAGGCTGCGGGCGCGCCGGGTCTTCATTGGGGTCAGCTTGCGCCTCGGAGGGCCCGAGGGCAACACGCTGCACCGCTGATCAGCAGGTCGTGACGCCGCCGTTCACCACGAGCGTCTGCCCCGTGATGAAGCCGGCCTCCTCGCTGGCGAGGAAGCCGCAGGCAGCCCCGATGTCATCCGGGACCCCCCAGCGCCCGAGGGGGACGCCCGCGAGGTACTCTGCCTTGAGCTCCTCCGGATCGTCCTCGTGCCGTTCGACCGGGATCCAACCCGGGGAGACCATGTTCACCGTGATGTTCCAGGGGGCGAGCTCGTTCGCCATGGAGCGCGTCCAGCCGCGCTGTCCGCCCTTCGCCGCGACGTATGCAGAGAAGGGGGCGACTCCGCGGTCATAGACCTCAGAGCCGATGTTGATGATCCGACCCCAGCGGGCCTCTTTCATGTGAGGGAGGCACTCGCGGGCGAGCAGGTAGGGAGACTTGATGAAGAAGTCGAGCATCTCCTGGTAGAAGCTCCAGTCGTACTCCTCGATGGGCATCAGCGGCTGCGGTCCCGTCGCGTTGGGCACCAGGACGTCGATGGGTCCGAGCTCTTCCCGCACCTCGGCGCACATGCGGCTGACGTCCTCGGGGTCGATGGCGTTGGCTTGGATGAGCATGCCCTCGTGCCCGGCCGCGCTGAACTCCGCGAAGGTCTCTTCGGCTTTCTCGCGCCCGTTGTAGTAGTTGATGGCGACGGCGTATCCCTTCGCGCCGAGCGCGAAGGCCATGGCCTTACCGAGGCCTTTGGAGGAGCCGGTGATGAGGGCGACGTGGCGTTGGGTCATGGTTCTTTACCTTTGCGTGCTGCGGCTCACTCGTTGGAGCCCAAGAGGAGCGTGAAGAGCGCTTGGACCTCAGCCTCAGAGAGGACGTCAAGCAGGTCCTCGGGCATGCGCGAGGTCCCGTAAGGGGTCCTCGATTTCACGTCGACGGCGTCGACCTCGAGCACGGCCTCTTCTGGGTAGACGGCCTCGATCACGTACACGCCCTCGGAGTCCATCAAGAGGCGGCCGATGATCCGCTGATCATCACCGAGCTCAAAGACCTCATCTGCGTACTGGTCGCTGATCGTGCTGGAGGGAGCCACGAGGGTCTCTACGAGGTCTGTCGCGCTGAAGCGCCGACGCGCTCCGGTGAGGTCTGGTCCTTTGGCGCCGCCCGACTGCTCGAAGCGGTGGCACTCGGCGCAGCGCGCCTTCTTGAAGGCCTTGAGCCCCGCTTCGCGGAGCTCCTCCTCGCCGCCGCGCGCGGCGGCGAGTGCGTTGAGCTCCTCTCGGGTCCAGTCGTGGACGAGGGGGGTCGGCTCAGCGTTGGCTTCAGGGACAGGGACCTTGCCCGCCGCGAGCTCTCCGAGCACGAAGCGCTCGCCTTCGCTCATCCCTGCAAGCACGTCCTTGCGGGCGCTGTCGAGGTAGCCCTGATAGCTGGAGCCGCCTGAGCCCGCTTGTGCTTCTTTGCAGAGCTCCAGCCAGGTGCGGCGCAGGTCCAGGGTCCAGCCGGCGTACGCGTGGCGAAGCGTGAAGACGATCGCGAGGCGCAGGTCCACGTCTTCAGTGTTTCGAGCGACCGTCAGCGCGTTGGCGACGATCTCTTCACTCCCTAGGTGGACTAGGAGCTTCGTGAGCTCTCGCGTCACAGCGGGGTCCCATGAGCCCAAGGTGTCCCAGGCAGCCTCTAGCTTCTCGATGAGCGCGGCGTTGTCGTTCGGTGTACCCATCCGCGTGAAGGTGAGCTCATAAGCACGCAGGATCGCGATGGTCTCGTCAGGTTGCACCGCGTCGATCATGCCCAGCCTGATCGGTGCGAGCGCTGCGAGGATCTCCGTCCGAAGGCTGGGATCACCGCACCGCGCCAAAGCGATCAGGCTCTGGGCGGCCGACATCTCGCTCTCAGAGAGCGCGCGCTCTTGCCAGAGGGCGGGGTCTTGATGCTCGATCGCCGTGCGCGCAGCGAAGCGGATGTAGCGGTCTGGATGGCTGAGGTGTGGCCACGCGGCCTCGACCGCGCCGTCAGCGCCGGGCTCGTGGAGCGCCTCGAGCTGCACCCGGAGGTCCGCGATGGGAGAACGTTTGGGTTTGTTCGGCGTATACCTCCCGCCGGTGTATGTGATGCGGTAGACGCCGGATTGGGTGCGGCGACCGCCCGTCGTGAACCAGAGCGCGCCGTCCGGTCCGACAGCCGTGTCCGTGACGGGGAGAGGCTTGCCGACCGCGAAGGCCTCGGAGGTCGCCTTGTAGCTAGCGCCCTCTGACTCGAGGTGTACGGCATAGATCGTTCCATAGGCCCAGTCCGCCACGTAGAGGGCGTCTTGGTAGTTCGTGGGGAAGGCGGCTCCATAGCCGAAGTTGATCCCCGTGGGGGAGGAGAGCCCGATGTCAGCCACGCCGGGGAGGCTGTCAGGCGCCCACTCCGGCCACTTCCCGTTGCCATTTCTCCAGCCAGACTCGGAGCCGCTCACGAGGTGCGAGACCCTCGTCGGTCGATACCAGGGCAAGCCCACGTCGTACTCCATGTCCGAGTCGAAGGTGAAGAGGTCGCCGAAGGAGTTAAAGGCGATGTCATATGCGTTGCGCATGCCCATGGAGTGCAGGACCCAGTGGTTCGCCTCGATGTCGGTCTGGACAGCCCAGCCGCCTGGCGCCAAGTAGCCGACAGCGTGCCCGCGAGCGTCCGGGCTGCGCGGGAGCAGCTGGTCCTCACCCCACACCTGCGGCACCCGGCTCTCGTCGATGGGTTCAGGGAGCGGGGTGTGGTTGCCCGCGATGATCCAGAGCCCGGTCTCACCTGGTTTGAAGCCCGGCCCCGGGATCACCCCGTGCGGTCCGTGCTCTCCGCCCCACTTCTCGCTGAAGAGGCGCAGGATGCTCACCTCGTCGATGTCACCGTCTCCGTTGGAGTCGGTCACCTTGTAGAGCCCCGTCTTGTAGCCGCCCTTCCCGGAGACGATCACATAGAGCACGCCGTCCAGGAAGCACATGCCTTGCGCCTCGCCGAGCGGGATGTCCAAGAGTTCGATCACGGGTTCACCAGCCTCCATCGTCAGGCGGTACATGCGACCGTACTGATCGCAGGCGTACATGCGCCCTCGCTCGTCAAAGCACATCGAGACCCAGGAGCCCTGCTCGTGCTTGGGCACGGAGTAGACGAGCTCGCAGCGGAAGCCCTCAGGCACAGTCACCTTCGAGCCGTCGAGCGCGCGCTCCTCAATGTAGGTCTCTGGCCCCGGGAGGCGCCCCCAAGGGTCGGACCCGTGGGCGCCGAGGTCAGAGGCGTCATCCCAGCTCGCGTCATCGAAGCTCGCGGTCTTCCAGCCGCTCTGGTCCTCTCCGGAGGTGCGCCAGGACGCGTCGCTCTTGATCTTCTCGGTGCTGCCGTCTGCGTACTCGAGGGTGAGCTCTGCGAGGAGCGCTGCGGGGCCGCCCTGGTTCTTCATCGAGACCGCGATCCAGTTCTCTCCCGTCTTGACCCGCTTTGTCACGTCGGCGGAGCTCGGCTGCTCCCAGCGCACGTTCTGGAGGGCGCGCTTGCCGTTGAAGTAGGCCTCACCCTGGTTGTCGCAGCTCATCCAGAACTCAGCCCTCTTCACCTCGCGCTCTATGGTGAAACGCTTACGGAACCAGCCGCGCTCGTCGTCAGCGCCGTCTTCGTCCCGCCAGATCCAGCGGGGGATCTCAGGGTCTTCTTCAGCTGCGGTCTCCTGCGCGGGAGGATCGCCGATGTGACGCACGCGGAGGTCCTTGAACTCGACCTTCATGGGAGGGCCTTGGTGGAGCTGCACGCAGAAGAGCCCCGCAGGCGTCCGCGCCGGATCGTTGTCCTCCAAGGTGCACATCAAGGTGTCGTTGATGCTGAGCTCCACGACGTTGCCGACCGCGCGGATCTGATAGCGGTTCCACTCGCCCGCCGGAGCCTTTGCGAGGAGCTCCTTGGAGTCACCAGTGCTTCCGGTGACCTCCTTCTTCTTGCCCGCGGCGAAGGTGGCGCGCTCGCCGCGACGTACCATGACGCCGCGCCCATCCTGCTCGTAGAGGCAGCCGGTCCAGTTCGGACCGTCCTCGAGGTCGGCCTGGTAACCGCGGACGCTCCGCTCGCCGTTTCGCTCGGTCCTGAACTGAACGCCGGAGTTGCCGCCGCGGATCCTGAAGCTGCACTCGAACTCAAAGTCCGCCGCCCGAACCTCGTCGCAGATGAGGTAGGTGGTGCTCTGCAGCGGGTTCTCCGGAGTGCTCTGACCGATGATGGCGCCGTCCTCGACCCGCCAGAAGGACTCGTCGCCGCTCCAGCCAGAGAGGCTCTTTCCGTCAAAGAGGTCGATCCAAGGGCCGTCGTCCGACTGGGCGAGCCCCAAAACAAGAATGAGTGCGGAGAGATTCATGCGGACATTCTAGGGAGACTCGGGCTACACGTGCTGATTAGCATGAAGAGATGCGCCGCCTCCTAGCGATCCTGGCTCTCTGTTGCTCCTGTCACTTGCTCGTACCCGGAGGGCCACCGAAGGACCCCAACATCATCTTGATCATGGCTGACGACCTGGGTTGGAGCGACCTGGGCTGCTACGGCGGCGAGATCGCGACCCCTCATATCGACAGCCTCGCGAGAGACGGGATGCTGTTCACGCAGTTCCACAACAACGCCAAGTGCACGACGACCCGCGCCTCCGTCCTCACCGGCACCTATCCGCGCGACGCGGGCGGCACCCTGACGCCAGATATATCGACCGTCGCCGAGCTCCTCATGGAGCGCGGCTATAGGACGGCCTTCAGCGGCAAGTGGCACCAAGGGAGCAGCGCACCGAACCGTCCCCTCGACCGCGGCTTCGAGTCCTCCTACGGACTCCTCGATGGCTGCTGCAACTTCTTCGACCCGGCGCAGCCCGACCCCGGCTTCAAGGGCGGGCG
>JAKVCE010000181.1 GCA_022447405.1 Planctomycetota bacterium
CTCCTTACCTTCTCTGCGCCCTTAGGGCCCCAGTTCTCGGCCCACCTGTGCTTCGAATGCCCATAGAATCGACCCCTTCCCCTCCCCTCCTCAACGCGACCCCAGAGAGCTCCGTGTCCAAGATCCTCGACTCCATCCTCGACGCCGTCGGCGGCACGCCGATGGTTCGCCTCAACAAGATCGGGCGCGACACCGGCTGCGAGCTCCTCGCCAAGTGCGAGTACTTGAACCCTGGCGGCTCGGTCAAGGACCGCATCGGCCGTCGCATGGTCCTTGAGGCCGCCAAGTCCGGCCGCATCTCCCCAGGCGACACATTGATCGAGCCTACGAGCGGCAACACAGGGATCGGGATGGCGATGGCCGCTGCGACCCTCGGCTATCGCATGGTCATCACCATGCCCGAGAAGATGAGCCGCGAGAAGCAGGTCGTGCTCGAGGCCCTCGGCGCGGAGATCGTCCGCACACCGACAGAGGCCGCGTGGGACGCGCCCGAGAGTCACATCGGCGTCGCGAACCAGCTGAGAGAGATCATCCCCAACGCGCACATCCTCGATCAGTACTCGAACCCCGACAACCCGAACGCGCACGCCGAGGGGACCGCACGGGAGATCCTCGAGCAGACGGACGGCGAGCTCGACTACATGGTGATGACGGCGGGCACCGGCGGGACGCTCACCGGGATCGCGCGCGTCCTCAAAGAGGCGAACCCGAACATCAAGGTCGTCGGCGTCGATCCGGTCGGCTCGATCCTCGCGGGTCCCGCCGAGGTCGGCTCCTACAAGGTCGAAGGCATCGGCTACGACTTCATCCCCGACGTCTTGGACCGCGACCTCGTCGACGAGTGGTTCAAGAGCGAGGACGGGCCCTCCTTCCGCATGTCCCGCAGGCTCATTCGCCAAGAGGGCCTCCTCGTCGGCGGCAGCTCTGGCTCAGCGGTCTGGGCCGCGCGCGAGCTCGCGAAGCGCGAAGGGCCCGACAAGCGCATCGTCACGATCCTCCCGGACTCTGTGCGGAACTACATGACCAAGTTCCTCGATGAGGCCTGGATGAAAGAGAACGGCTTCGCGGAGGCCGGCTGGGAGTCCACGGACCTCGGGAGCTTGCTCCTGCGCATGCCCAAGCGCGAGCTGCTCACGGCGAAGAGCGCCGACAGCGTCGAGGCCGCCGTGGGCCGCATGAAAGAGAACGGGATCAGCCAGCTCCCCGTCCTCGAGGAGGGCAAGCTCATCGGGATCGTCACAGAGCAAGACCTCCTCGGGAAGCTCGTCGAGGACCGCGCGACGCTCTCGAGCGCGGTCGCAGAGGTCATGTTCCGCAGCGTCAACACCGTCCACAGAGACCAAGACGCCGGCTGCCTGCTCAACGTCTTCTCGCGGAACGAGATCGGCCTGGTCGTCGACGATGACGGCGCCCTCGTCGGGCTCATCACCAAGATGGACCTCGTCGACTTCCTCGCGGCGAAGCCCTCCTGAGCTCCCCTAGTCAGCCTTCAAGCGCTCGAGCGCTTGCACGCCGCCGACGATGGTCACGACCCCTGAGATCATCGTGAGCATGCCCGAGTTCAGCATCGAGAGCGCGCTCAGGGCGATCAGGACCCAGATCCAGGTCTTGTTCATCTCCCAGGCCTTCCAGCCTGCGTAGAGCGTCAGGAGCTGGAAGAGGGTGAAGAGGCCAACAAGGAAGCAGCCTAGGCTAGCGACGACGCCCACCCCGAGCGGGTCGACGCCCTCCTCAAGCATCGCTGCGCCCCCGACGAGGCCGAATAGGGTCGCCCCACCGAAGATGCAAAAGAGGGAGAGGATCGAGGTGGCCACGGAGAGGAGGATCCCCACGCTGAGCGCGGGCGGGCGCTCCATGTTTTGCTCTGTCGTCATGTCGTCTCCTTATAGAGCCTCTCGCTCTTTGGCGCCTCCTCTACGCGATCGAGCCAGCACCATTCTCTCTTTTTCGCGATCCGTCTCGATGGCAGAGAGTTGCCTGTCTGCGATGAGGGCGAGGATCGCTAGGCTCAGGGGACCATGGACGCAGCGCTGCGCCTCTCCAAGCTCATCGACGCCCTGAACAGGGGTATCGCCCGCGCGATGGGCTGGGCACTCTTCGTCATGGTCTTGGTGGGCGCTTACAACGCCGTCGCCCGCTCGCTCGAGAAGGGGCTCGACCTCTCCCTGTCCTCGAACGCCTACATCGAGGCGCAGTGGTACCTCTTCAGCCTCGTCTTCCTCCTCGGCGCGCCCTACGCCTTGCGCTCCAACGCGCACGTTCGAGTCGACGTCCTCTACGGCGAGCACCCCGCGCGAGGCAAGGTCTGGACGGACCTCATCGGGTCGGTCCTCTTCCTCATCCCCTTCTGCCTCTTCGCGATCTGGATCAGCTGGGACTTCGTCAGCAACTCGATCGAGGTCCGCGAGCTCTCACCTGATCCCGGCGGGCTGCCCCGCTGGCCGCTCAAGCTCGTCGTCCCCGTCGCCTTCGGGCTGCTCTGCCTGCAGGGGATCTCGGAGGTCGTAAAGCGCGTGGCCATCTTGCGTGGCATGAGCGCTGAAGAGGTCGGGCTGGATGAGCCCTCGCTCGCAGGCCGCGACGAAGGAGGGCCGTCATGAACGCAGACCTCCTCGGCCCGCTCATGTTCGTGGTCGTCTTCCTCCTGATCTTCCTCGGCTACCCGGTCGCGTTCTCCCTCGGCGGCGCTGCGCTCATCTTCGCAGTGATCGGTGTGGACGCTGGCTACTTCGGCTGGGACTACATGGCGCTCTTCCCCGAGCGGGTGTTTGGGGTGATGTCGAACCAGGTCCTCCTCGCGGTGCCCTTCTTCATCTTCATGGGCACGATGCTCGAGCGTTCGCGCTTGGCCGAAGACCTGCTGCGCACGATCGGCCTCTTGTTCGGCCCCGTCCGTGGCGGGCTCGCCCTCGCGGTGGTCTTCGTCGGCGCGCTCTTGGCGGCCGCGACCGGTGTCGTCGGCGCCTCGGTAGTCGCCATGGGCATGATCTCCCTGCCAATCATGCGACGCTATGGCTACTCCGATCCGCTCGCTACCGGCACCATCGCAGCGAGCGGGACCCTCGGGCAGATCATCCCCCCGTCCATCGTCCTCGTCGTCCTCGGCGATCAGCTCGGCGTCAGCGTCGGCAAGCTCTTCCTGGGCGCCCTCACCCCCGGCGTCGGGCTCGCCCTCCTCTTCGCGCTCTACCTCATCGTCCTCGCGCGGCTCCGCCCAGAGCTCGCCCCGGCGCTCCCCCCCGAGGAGCGCGAAGCCGTCAAAGACTTGAAGCGCCAAGTCCTCCTCGTCCTCATCCCCCCGCTCTTCCTCATCCTCGTCGTCTTGGGCAGCATCTTCGCGGGCGTCGCGACCCCCACAGAGGCTGGGGCGCTCGGCGCGGTGGGAGCGATGGTCCTCGCGAAGATGCACGGCCGGCTCAACCGCGAGACCCACGGCGGGACGATGCACGAGACCCTCCGGCTGACCTGCATGGTCGTGTTCCTGCTCGTCGGGTCGACCGCCTTCGCCCTCGTCTTCCGCGGGCTGAACGGCGACGTCTGGATTGAGGAGCTCTTGACCAACCTCCCGGGCGGCCTGATCGGCTTCCTCATCGTCGCCAACCTCTCCGTCTTCCTCCTCGGCTTCTTCATCGACTTCTTCGAGATCGCCTTCATCCTCTTGCCGCTCCTGGCGCCCGCCGCGCGAGTCCTGTGCGGGGAGTATTTCCCGGACGCCGTCGGCGACGAGTACATGATCTGGTTCGGCGTGATGATCGCCATGAACCTCCAGACCTCCTTCCTCACCCCACCCTTCGGCTTCAGCCTCTTCTACCTGCGGGGCGTGACGCCCAGGGAGATCCCGACGACCGCGATCTATAAGGGCGCCGTCCCCTTCATCGCGATCCAGCTCGTCGCTCTCGCCGTGGTCGCCGCCTTCCCGGCCGTCGTGACCTACCTCCTCTGAACTCTTCGAGATATGGTTCCTGTATGAAGATGCGCGCCGCGATCCTCGGCCTTGGCCTCCTGCTCTTCACCGCCTGCGGCGGTGCGGAGGTAAAAAGAAAGAACGTCGTCGTCGTCGTCATCGACACCCTCCGCGCAGACCGAATGTCGCTCTACGGCTGCGAGCGGAACACGACCCCCGCGATCGATGAGTGGTCCCGGCGGGGGGTCGTCTTCGATCACGCGAACGCGGCGTCCTCCTGGACGGTGCCCTCTATGGGGATGCTCTTGACGGGCCGGTACAGACAGGGGAGCGGCAAAACGATCACCGACAACCAGCGCCTCTTGAGTCAGGTGCTCCAGGCGGCTGGGTATCGAACCATCGGGATCGTGGCCAACCCTGTCCTGAACAGCCTCCAAGGCTTCGACGTCGGCTACGAGCAATATCAGCTCACGAAGGGCAACTATGAGACCGCCCTCACCGAGCGACGGTGGGGCTGGCCGGGCAGCGTCGTCGTAGAAAAGGGCATCCGCTGGATGCGGGAGTTCCGCGACGAGCGGCCCTTCATGCTCTACCTCCACCTGATGGATCCGCACTATCCATACGCCCCGCAAGGGGGCGTCCCCTTTGCCTGGGAGGAGGACATGTCGAGCGAGCGCCGCGCACACTATGAGGGCAACCTCGCGGAGGCCGACGCGGGCGCGATCACCGACACGCTCTACAGCCGTATGGAGGAGATGCTCGCCGCCTACGACGCAGAGATCCTGGAGACAGATCAAGAACTCAAGCGCCTCTTCGACTACCTCGACGAGGCGGGGCTCAGCGAGGACACGGTGGTCGTCCTGACGAGCGACCATGGCGAGGGGCTCTGGGAGCACTCCTCAAAGGACGGCTGGGTAAACGAGGGGAGCTTCTCGCAGAGCATCGTCCCCGAGCTCTACCGCGGGCACGGCGAGCAGCTCTTCGGAGAGCTCGTCAACGTCCCCCTCGTACTCGTTGGCCCTGGAGTTCCGGAGGGCCTCCGCGTTGAGAGAGCCGTGAGCCTGGTCGACGTCGTGCCCACGATCCTCTCGCTCATCGACGTCGCCGCGCTCACAGACCTGCACGGGGTCCCGCTCTTCGGCGATCCCGCGCTCGAAGAGCGAGACGAGATCTTCTCGCACTGTGCGCGGGGGACCTCTGTGACTGTCGACAGCCGCTGGAAGCTGCACCTCCCGGACCAGCACGTCGCTGGCCGCGGAGGCTTGACTGCGCTCTATGACCTCCAAGAGGACCCTGGCGAGAACTCCCCCTTGGACGACCCCGAGATGGCGCAGGAGTTGGCTGGG
>JAKVCE010000182.1:0-1206 GCA_022447405.1 Planctomycetota bacterium
GAACCCAGGGTGCTGCTCGAGCGCGTCTGCGAGGGAGGCGCCTTGGTTGACGGCTTCTCGGATCTCGCGGAAGACGGTCTCGGTTCGCCGGTCCTGCGCCTGCTCGATCATGGCTCGCAGCGATTCGGTGAGGGGGATGCCTGAGCCGAGCATGGTCCCCAGCTGTCGGGTCGCGGCGGTGACGAGCTCAAGGTCCCGGCCGCTGGGACCAGAGTGCGCGGCGCGTGCCTCGCGGACGCGGGCCAAGAGGCTGGCCTTGCCGCCCTTGTCTTTGGAGGACTTGCGCTTCCGGGAACTGCGGCCCTCTGCGATGTCCGTGACGAGGAGGTTCTCCTTGCGCAGGCGCTGCCTTGCGTCCCTAGGGGTGTCCGCGTCGATGACACCCTTCTTCACGTCTCCGCCCGGAGCGAGGGCCGTGTATTGGTAGATGGGCACGCAGAGTCTCCCCTGTTAGTCGATGTCCATCTGGGTGACGCGCATGACCTCGTCAGGCGTGGTTAGGCCTGTGAGGATCTTCTGGCGCCCGTCCTCGCGCAGGGTGATCATCCCTCCTTGGATCGCCTCCCGCTTGATCTGTGAGGCGGTCGCGCCGTCCATAACTGAGGAGCGCAAGCCCTCGCTGATGGGCAGGAACTCGTAGATCGCGGTTCGGCCCGCGTAGCCTGAATGGAAGCACTCGTCGCAGCCGGCGCCATAGGCGATGCCTTGCGGCAGGTCTGCGGCGGAGAGCCCGATCTGTCGGAGCTTGCTGGCCTCCTCCTCGCCGATCGGACGGAACTCCTTGCAGTGCTTGCACACGGTCCGCACGAGGCGCTGGGCGATGACCAGGACGATGGAGCTGGCGACCAGGTAGGGCTCGACCCCTTGGTCGATCATCCTCGTGATCGTGCTAGCCGCGTCGTTGGTGTGGACGGTGGAGAACACGAGGTGACCCGTCAGGGCTGCGCGGATGGCGACCTCGGCAGTCTCCAGGTCTCGGATCTCACCGACCATCATCACGTCGGGGTCTTGGCGCAAGAAGGAGCGCAAGCCGCTGGCGAATGTGAGCCCCTTCTTTTGGTTCACCTGAACCTGGCTGACGCCTCCGACCGAGTACTCGACCGGGTCTTCGATGGTGAGGACGTTCTTGCTGGTTGTGTCTAGCTCTGTGAGGCCCGCGTAGAGGGTGGTGGTCTTTCCTGAGCCTGTCGGGCCGGTGACGAGGAT
>JAKVCE010000182.1:1216-5228 GCA_022447405.1 Planctomycetota bacterium
CTCGGTCAGCCCGATCTCGGGGAGGCTGTAGACCTTGGCCGATTTATCGAGGAGACGCATGACGATGCGTTCGCCTGTGGTGGTGGGGACGGAGCTGATTCGGACGTCGACCTCAGAGTCGCCGAGTCGGATGGTCGCACGCCCGTCTTGGGGGAGGCGACGCTCCGCGATGTCCATCTTGCCCATGATCTTGACGCGGCTGACGATGGCCTCGAGGACGCGGCGCGGGATGGCGTCCATGTCGTAGAGGATGCCGTCGATGCGGAAGCGCACCTGGACGCGGTCGGGGTACGGCTGGAAGTGGACGTCCGAAGAGCGGAGCTTCAAGGCCTGGAACAAGATCGTGTTGACGAGCTTGATGATCGGGGCCTTGTTGGAGACGTCGAGGACGTCCTCCGACTCATCGATCTCCTCAGCGAGGTCCGCGATGTCATCGTCTTCGCTGACCTCTGTGAGAGCCTCGTCGACGCCGTCGGCTTTGTGCCTGTAGGCGCGAGCGATCAGGGTGGTGATCTCGACCCGGGGGGCGAGGACCGGATCGAGCTCCCTCCCGAGCATGCTCGAGAGGTCGTCCATCGGGTGGGGGTCGAGGGGATTGCACGTAGCGACCCGCATCACGCCGTTTGCCCCGTCGTCTAGGGCGACGAGGTTGTAGTTGCGTGCGAAGTGCACGGGCACGTCGTTCACGAAGTCGACGGGGACGCTGGTGCCCTCGAGCTCCGGGATGAACTCAAATCCCAGGGCTTGTCCATAGGACTGCAGGAGGTCCTCTTCAGGGAGGTAGCCCTTCTGGAGGATCACGCGGTCGAGGGTGTCGCCGCTCGCGCCGGCGATCTTCCGGCACTCGTCGAGCTGCTCTCTCGTGAGGCCGCTGTTGATGAGGAGGTCTGCGATGCTAGTCATGGCGCCGAGTCAGGGGTGCGGCGCTCTCTACTTCCCGTCTTCCGCGGGCTCCCAGCCTGCTGGGCCGTCGCCACTGCTCGGTTCCGCCACGGGGGCGGGCGTGGGCTCAGGGGCGGCGTCCTCTTTGGCAGAGTCGATCATGGGGGCGATGTCGTTGAGGTCGATGCCGATCTCGCTCTCGTCTACCTCGCCGCCGTTCGGGCCTTGGAAGAGGGGGACGTCGAAGCCAGGCAGGCCCTCTTCGTTACCGAAGTTCTCATCGATCAATCGGATTCGGTCGGCGCCGATGGAGTCGGCGGCCTCGAGCTTCTTCTGGTAGCTGTAGTCAGCGAGGTCAGCGAACTCACGGTCTCGCATGATGTGCGGGGTGACGAAGAAGTAGAGACTCGTGCGCTCTTTGGTCTCTTCCGAGGCGCGGAAGAGCGGGCCGAGGACCGGGAGGTCGCCGAGGAACGGCACCTTCTCTTCCGCCTCAACGAGGTTGTCGACGATGATCCCGCCGAGGACCATGGTCGCGCCGTCAGGGACGTTGACCGTGGTCTCGACCAGACGGGTCAGGCGCGGGGGCGGGATGGGGCCAGAGACCGTTCCGAGGAAGTTGGAGATCCGCAGGCTGATGTTCAGGCGCAGGTAGCGCGACGCGGAGATCGTGGGGGAGATCGAGAGGGTGATCCCGGCCTCCTGGTAGCCGCCGAAGGTCTCCTGCGCGAAGCCAGAGACGCTCGCGCCGGAGGTGGTCAGGTTGGTCGTGGGCTGCTCGTCCTTGGTCTCGACGAAGGCGCCCCCGTTGTTGCTGACGAGGATCGAGGGCTTGGAGAGGACGTTGGAGTTGCGGTCCTCTTCGAGGGCCTGGATCAAGATGGGCAGGCTGAAGTCTTCGCCGTCGAGGATTCCGGCGCTCATGCCGCTGCCGACGTTCGGGACGCGGGCGTCGGGGATGCCGTCGCCGTCAGTGTCCTGGAAGCTGCTCAGTCCGAAGCTTGAGACGCCGAAGCCGCCGACCTCATTGGAGCCGGGGATGTCGGCCAAGCCCAGCTCGATGCCGAGGGTGAGGAAGTCACGGCCTGTGAGCTCCACGAGGGCGGTCTCGATGAGGACCTGGTCCTGGCGCTGGTCCAGCTTCATGACCATGTCGATGACCTCGTCATAGCGGGAGCGGGTGGCGGCGATCAGGAGAGAGTTCGTCGCGGGGTCCGGGACGACCACGACCTCGCCAGAGTTGGACCTGGCGGCGCCCTGTCGGTTCCCTTGGCCGGTCGCGCCGGCGGTCTGGATCTGGGTGGCGTCTCTCAGGAACTCCTCGAGGACCTCCGCCATCTCTTCGGCGTCAGCGTTCTCGAGGTTGTAGAAGTGGTAGGTCTGATCAGGGGCGAGGACCTCCGTGTCGAGGCGGGCGACGAGCTCCTTGATGCGGGGCATCTCGTCAGGCATCGCCACGATCAAGAGCGAGTTTGAGCTCGGGTTGACCATAACCTTGGTCTCAGCGGTCTGCTGCTGTAGCGGAGCGGTCGCGCCCTGCGCCTGCTGCTGACGTCCGACGGTCTGCGCCGCGCGGCGGCTCGCCTCGAGGAGCTCTTCGAGGGTGTCGGCGATCTCCTCTGCGGAGGAGTACTCAAGGGGGAGGACCTCGATCTCAGGGTGGATGGGGTCGTCCGGCTTGGAGTAGTCATCGATCAGCATGAGCATCTTCGAGAGGCTCGAGATCTGGTTGCCAAAGCCTTGCAGGATGACGTGATTCGTGGAGACGGGGATGACGGCCATCGTGGACTGGTCGATGCCCATGCCACGCAGCTGATTGGACATCGTGCGCGTGTCCGTGTTGGGCAGGTGGATGACGGTCTGAATGATCGTGGCGGGCTGGTTGGCGTAGACCTCGAGCTCATCTGGCTCGACATAGATCGCGTCTTGGCGGATGGTGTTCCGCGTCTGTCCGAGCTCTAGGTTCTGAACGACTACGACCGCGAGGTGCTCAGGCCCGATGCGTGAGCAGACGTAGTTGTTGATGATCATGATGATCTGGAAGAACGAGTAGAACTCGGCCTTGGGGATCACCTTGGGGCCATACATCCGCACGGTCTCTTGGCGGAGCCTCGCAGCGGTGTCGTTGTCGTAGGTGAAGTTGATGCCCGTTGTCTGCTGGCAGAGCTTCACGAATCGCTCCAGGCTCAGGCCCTGCTCGGACTCGGAGAAAGTCAGCAGGTAGGTGTCCCCGAGGTCCTGGATGGGGGGAACCTCGTCAGCCCCCGGATCTTGGAGGGCGAGGGCCGGGGCAGGGGCGAAGGTCAGGGTGAGGGCGGAGAGGAGGGCGATCATGTTCGTCAGGGCTCGGACCGGCACACCGGGGTCGGCGCTAAGGTCGGGAGTGAGCGTGATTTAGGGCTCAATGGTCTCTGGCTTCGGCAATCCTAGAGGTCCTGGAGGGCAAGTCCAGGCTCCTAGGGGTAGGAAGAGGGCTTCCATGAGGGTGGCTGAGACGCCGCATGGGCGGTCTTCTTCCCGATTGTCATGGAATAGAACAGGCCTTGAGAGGCCGTGAGGGCGGTTGCAAGCTGCGCCCAAGGTGGTCATTCTTTCGCCCTGACGCCCCCCCCCTAGATTGAGGAAGGACCCATGAGTCGCCCCAAGAAGTTCGTACGAATCCTCCAAGAGTTCTCGCTGCCCCTCCTTGTGGGGGTCCTAGGTGGGCTGATGGCAGCCAACATGGCCCCTGATTGGTACCAGCAGTACTTCGGGGACCACCACGGAACGCTCCCCTTCATCATCAACAACGTCTTCATGGCCTTCTTCTTCGGCATCGCTGCCAAGGAGATCACAGAGGCGGCGCTGCCTGGGGGGAGCTTGAACCCGATGAAGAAGGCGATGAATCCGCTCTTCGCCACGCTCGGTGGCGTCTTCGGGCCGATCGCAGCCTTCTACGTCGTGATCACCCTGCAGCTCGGAGGTGGAGAGTACGAGGGGAGCGCGATGGACCCCATGCGCGGGTGGGGGATCCCGACCGCGACCGACATCGCCTTGGCCTGGCTGGTCGCTCGCGCCGTGTTCGGTCCAGGTCACCCGGCGATCAACTTCCTCCTGCTCCTCGCGATCGCCGATGACGCCATCGGCCTCG
>JAKVCE010000183.1 GCA_022447405.1 Planctomycetota bacterium
CGATGAGCGTGACCGCGCATCGCGCGGCGGCAGAGGCGGCAGAGGCGGCGGAGGTCGCTTCGGCGGCGGACGCGGCGGCCGCGGAGAAGGCGGGCGGCGCGGAGGGCGCGGAGGGCGTGGAGGCGACGAAGATCGCCCGAGCCGCGGGGTCGCGCCCCTCGAGGGGAGCGAGGCTCCTGGCTTTGAGCTCCTGATCCTCGCCGAGCGCAAGAGCACGAAGAAGGAGACGGAGGACGCTGACGGCGAAGACGCCGACGCAGACGAGACCGAGGAAGACAAAGAACAAGACGCCTCCGAGGGAGAAGAGGGAGAGGCGAAAGAAGAGGAGAAAGAGAAGAAGCTCAAGCTCTCCTCCTTCGCGGAGAAGGAGCGGCCCGTCGCGCTCATCTTCGGCAGCTACACATGACCTCCCTTCCGGTCGTCGGTCGGACGACTCACAGAGATGCAAGAGCAGTACGGCGAGAAGGTCGAGTTCATCGTCGTCTACATCCGCGAGGCGCACGCCCTCGACGGGGCGAGCCCGCGCGGCGTGGGGGGTGACCACCCCGCCGTCGAGGAGCCGCTCACCGTCCAAGAGCGCCTCGCCGTCGCCAAGCGCTGCGACGCGAAGCTCGACCTCTCCGCCTTCACGGTCGTCATCGATGACCTGAAGGACACCACGAACACCGCCTACGCAGCCCACCCCGACAGGCTCTACCTCGTCGACAAGGAGGGCCGCATCGCCTACGCCGGCGGGCGCGGCCCCAGGGAGTTCTTCCCGAACGAGCTCGAAGACTCCATCCGCGAGCAGCTGGGCATGGAGCCCATCGAGCGCGAAGAGGAGGAAGAGGGCGGCGGCGGCTCCTTCCGCAGGCGCCCCCGCTGAGGCTCTAGGGGCGTTTAGGGCCCGTGGGGATTGGGGTATTTACCCCAACCCAGTGATGGGTCTTGAGAGGCTAATCTAGGGATCGCCGTGCGCCTCAAGGGCGCGCTGGCGAAGCCTCCGAAGGCGCTCCCGTCGCGTGGTGCGGCACAGCGAGCGTCATCCCCACCATGGAAGCCATCCGCATCCTCTTAGTCGATGACCACGCCCTCGTGCGTGAGGCGCTCGGGGTGCAGCTCAACAACATGGTCGAGTTCGAGGTCGTCGGTATGGCAGAGGACGCGGGCGACGGGCTCAACGCCGCCATCGACCTCAAGCCGGATGTCGTCGTCATGGACATCGACATGCCGGGGATGATCTGCTTCGACGCCGCGGAGCGCATCAAGGCGAGGCTGGAGGAGGTGAAGATCATCTTCCTCTCCAGCGCCTTCCACGATCACTACATCGAGAGCGCGCTGAAGATCGGCGCCTCGGCTTACCTCCACAAGGGAGAGCCAACGGAGACCTTGGCGATGGCGATCCGTGAAGTCGCCGCAGGTGGGACCTATTTCTCTGATGAGATTCGGAGCCGGATCGTCGAAAAGGACGGGAGCTACTCCCTCGCAGAGGGCGCGAAGCTCCGCTCGAAGATCCTCACGGATCGAGAGATCGAGGTCCTGCGCTACCTCGCCCGCGGCCTGACCAAGAAAGAGATCGCTGGCCTGATGCACCTCAGCCCCAAGACCATCGAGAGCCACAGCGCCCGCGTCATGGACAAGCTCGACATCCACGACCGCGTCGAGCTCGCCCGCTACGCCATCCGTGAGGGGCTGACTGAGGCCTGATCCCCACACCCGCTTCATGAATATGCACACAAAGCTCCGCCGCTGGTCCCTCGCCGCGCTCCTCAAGTGCCTCCTCGCAGGAGAGCTCGCGGCGCAGCGCTCGGAGGCCTTCTGCGCCCTCCGGGACCCCGACCGTGAGATCCGCCTCCTCGCGCCTCAGTACGACAAGCACGTCAGCCTGGTGCGGACCATCTCCATGCAGTCACGGGCGAAGATCCTCGACGAGGTGCCCTTCCCGATCCACTTCGACGAGCTCGGCCAACACACCCTCTACGTCGTCCTCGGGAGCGAGAAGGAGGTCTTGGGCTACGTCCACGTCCGCTCCGAGTCCTTCAGCTGGGGCTTGGTCAGGATCGCCTGGATGCTGGACATGAACCTCGACATCACGGGCTACCGCTTCCAGCGCTGCCGCTCGCCGCACCGCGCCGAGCTCGAGTCTGAAGCGACCGCCAAACAGCTCATCGCCAAGAGCCCCAAGGAGCTCGCCGCGATGCTCTCCCCGGACGGCGAGGCGCTCCGGGCTGGAACCGTCACGATCTCTGAGGAGGCGAGCGAGCTCATGCACGTCATGGTCAGGAGCGCGATCAAGACGCGCGTCGTGACGGGGATCGTCTGGGAGCGAGAGGTCGGCTCGGTCAAGGCCGCCTCCCTCGCCCTCGAGCACCTCTCAGGACATGCGCGGGTCGAGGAGGTCAAAGACCTCTATGACTCCAAGGGACGCGCGGCCTTGGAGGCGTCCGGGCTCGGTGAGTCCATCGGCTTCGATCGACCGACCGTGCTCTCTTGGAACGCGCAGCGGAAGGACCGCGAGCGTGCAGGCGCGGTGTTCCGTACGCCTTGGTCTGCGGGCGACATGCGCGCCAAGCTCTGGTGGGTCCTCGGACCCGAGGGCGAGATCCTCGCTGTAGAGGACCCCGAGCGCTCCCTAGAGCCGGCCGCCCTGAGCAGCTTCCAGGGGCTCGTCGGGCGCACGTTCAAGAGCACAGAAGAGTGCAGCTCAGCGAGCGAGCTCGCGGCGCTCGAGGTGTCCCTGCTCCTCCATGAGGGCTGAATAAGACTGACGCTGTGAAGATCGCCTCACACATCGGCGCGCTCCTCGCTGTCTCCACGGCGCTGGGCCTGGGGCTCCTGACCTTCTTGTTCCAGGGCGCTGTGAAGGTCTTGGATGAAGAGCGGCAGGCGGCGGCCGACAACGTCGACATCAAGGAGGTCGAAGGGCTTGAAGACTCGCTGCGCTTCTACTTCAGGATCGCGGACCTCTCGCTGAGCGGCCCGCACACCTACCTCGCAGAGCAGGCGGGCGAGCTCGCCGAGGGCATCCAAGGCAACCTCGAGGAGATGGACTCGCTCCCCCTGGTGGGGCTCTTCGACAAGGAGCGCGCGCTGATCGGTGAGAGCACGGCCACCGTGGCGCGGATGCTCGGCGGGATCATGCACATCGAGGGCGAGGACCGGATGAGGGAGGTGGGGCTCCTCGAGGAAGAGGTCGACGCTGAGCTCGTCTTGCTGCGCAGCCGCGTCGATGACCTCGTGAAGAAGGTGGAGACCAAGCGCGCGGAGCGCGCCAAGTTCGCGACAGCCAACCGCGAGCGGCTCATGCTCCAGGGAGGCGTCGGGGCTTTGCTCTACATCTGCCTCGTCATCTTGCTCTGGCGCTGGACGGCCAAGACTGTGATCGACCCGCTGAGGGAGCTCACGGCGGAGGCCTCCAAGGCGGAGGAGGGGGAGCAGGAGATGGCGCCGCTCACAGGCGGACCACGAGAGGTGCGCGTCCTCGCGCGGACGATCTCGGGTCTCGTTCAGTCTCTCGGGCAACACCAAGAGGTCCTCGAGGAGACGGTCAAGCAGCGCACCCAAGAGCTCGTGCGCGCCAACGAGGACCTCCTCGAGGAGATCGTCCAGCGCGAGCGCGCGGAGGACGCGCTCAGAGAACACGAAGAGAAGAAGCGCGAGGACCACAAGATGGAGGCGCTCGGACGCCTCGCTGGCGGGGTCGCGCACGACTTCAACAACCTCCTGACCGCGATCGTCGGCTACTCAGACCTGAGCCTGAGCCGCATGAACCCGGAGGACCCAGAGTACGAGAGCTTGGAGCAGATCCGCTTGGCCGGAGACCGAGCCTCCGTCCTCACGCGTCAGCTCTTGCTCCTCGGCCGCAAGCAGATCGCAGCGCCGGTGAGCCTCTCGTTGGGCGCGGTCGCCATGAACATGGAGAAGATCCTGCAGTCCATGCTCGGCGAGAAGGTCACCCTCACCCTCGACGTCCAGCCGGAGCTCCAGCCGATCAAGGCTGAGCAGGGCCAGCTCGAGCAGGTCCTCGTGAACCTGACCGTGAACGCGCGGGACGCGATCGAGGGCTACGGCACCGTCAACATCCGCGTCGGTAAAGAGGAGGACACAGAGGACCTCATCCACATCATCGTCGAGGACGACGGCTCTGGGATGGACCAAGAGACCCAGGCGCGCATGTTTGAGCCCTACTTCTCGACGAAGCCCTTGGACAAGGGGACAGGCCTGGGCCTCTCGATCGTGTACGGGATCGTCCAGCAGAACGGCGGCAGTATGGAGGTTCAGTCCGAGCTCGGTCAGGGGACGACCATGAAGGTCCTCTTGCCCACGACGGACGAGCCCGCTGTGAACCAAGAGGTCGTCCAAGAGAGCGCGCCAGAGTCTCGTGAGAAGAAGCGCATCCTCCTCGTAGAGGACGAAGAGGTCGTGCGCGGCCTCGCCTCCTCGACCCTGAAGTTCGCGGGGTATGAGGTGACGCAGGCATCGGACGGGGAGGACGCCTTGGAGGTGTTCAAAGAGCACGACGGCGGCTTCGACCTCGTCATCACAGACGTCGTCATGCCGCGCATGAGCGGACGTGACCTCATGAGGAAGGTGGCCGTTTCGGTCCCGGACATGAAGGTGCTCTACATGTCAGGGCACATCGCAGATGACGAGCTGCAGGCTGAGATCACGAAGGACGACGTGCCCTACCTGCCGAAGCCCTTCAAGCCCTCCGAGCTGACGCAGAAGGTCTCGGAGCTCTTCGGAGAGGCCTGAGCGCTCAGAACCTGCAGCGCAGCTGCACGGTGAAGGACTCCCCGCGCTCCGCGCCCTCGACGGCGTCGAGGTCGACCTGCCACTGCGCGCTCAAGGTGAGGCCGCTGCTGAAGTTGTGGAGCGCCCCGAGGTTGGCCCAGTAGCGGTCATCTCCGTCGACGTCGGTCCCGAGGAGCTGGGTGTAGGCCAGCTTGCGCTCGTCCGGGCTCGTGACGTTCACCTCGAAGAGGCCGCTCGTGACGTCCGCGTCCTCGTCGCTGCCGATGTTCAGCTCTCCTAGGAGGGTGGCGCGCGGTCCGCTCCAGACAGCGTCCACGCCCAGGCGCTCGCGACGTGCGAACCCGCCCGCTGCGAGACGCGCAGACATGAAGGAGGCGCCGAGAGCGAGGGGCTCCTCGCGCGACGTGCCCACCCTCCCGGAGAAGACGTAGTTCTCCTCGAGGTCGCGGTAGAGGTTCCCGCTCCCGCGCGTGAGGCCG
>JAKVCE010000184.1 GCA_022447405.1 Planctomycetota bacterium
AAGCGCAAAGCCAAGAAGAAGGCCAAGAAGAAGGCAGCGCCCAAGCGCAAAGCCAAGAAGAAGGCCAAGAAGAAGGCGACCCGGCGCAAGAAGCGCTGATTCCTAGGACCCTTGAACGAACTGAGGCCAAAGTGAACAAGAGCCACCTAATCGCTCACGTCGCAAAGGAGCTGCACACCTCGCGGCTCCAGGCCCAGTACCTCGTCGACACCGTCTTGGGTGGGATCCGTCAGGGATTGCAGACCGACCGCAGCGTGACCCTTACAGGGTTCGGCACCTTCGAAGTGAAGGAGCGCAAAGCTCGGATCGGACGAAATCCTCAGACTGGAGAACCCATCCAGATCCAGCCCGGTAGAAGGGTTGGGTTCCGGGTCGGCAAGGCGCTGAAGGAATCCGTCTAGGGAGCGCGCGTCGCTCAGAAGCACAGGGGGCCGTCCGGCGCGACCGGGCGGCCCCCTCTTCGTTGAGGCGTGAGCTGTTCTGCTCAGCCCGCCGGAGCGCTCGCTTTGAGCTTCTCAGTCTCCTCTTGGATCTGCTCGTCATCGAGCTTGTCGAAGAGTCCAGCGATCTCTCCGAAGCCCTGACCCGGCCTGAGGAGCCTCCAGGTCTCTTGAGTCGGGGTTCCAGGCCAGGGGAGCTCTGCGACCTCTCCAGCCTGTCCCAGCATCTCCCAGAGCGCCTGAGCCTTCTTGGGCATGAAGGGGGTCATCCAGTGGGCGATCCAGGCCAGGTAGTGGCAGCACGCCCCGAGAACGCTCGCGGCCTCGACGGGGTCTGTCTTGCGCAGCTTCCAAGGCGCTGTCCTGTCAATGAACACGTTGGCGACCGCCGCGTTGGCGAGGAGCTGCTCAGCGCCTTTGCGGAAGCGGAACTCTTGGATGTGGGCGGCAGGGTCTCCGATCTCGCCACACTCCTTGAGGAGGAGGCCCTCCAAGCGCTCCAGGTGCGCCTCGTCGATCTCAGGGACGACGCCGTCAAAGTGCTTGTCGAGGAAGCGCAAGACACGTGTCACGAGGTTCCCGATGGTGTCTGCGAGGCCCGCGTTGGCAGTGGCCTGGAACTCCTGCCAGCGCCACTCGCTGTCAGAGGTCTCCGGCATGCTCGAGATGAGGTGGAAGCGCGCGACCTCAGCGTCATATCGCTCGAAGAACTCTGTGGGTGGGATCGTGCGACCTTCGGAGGTGGAGAACTTGCCCCCCTCGAGGTTGTAAAACTCGTTCGCAGGGACCCGCCAAGGCAGGACGAAGCGACGGCCCTCCTCGTCCTCGCCGACCCCGTGCAGCATGGAGGGGAACACGAGGGTGTGGAAGGGGATGTTGTCCTTCCCGATGAAGTGGACGAGGCGCGTCTCGGGGTCTTGCCACCAGCGCCGCCACCCGTCTGGGTCGCCTTGCGCTGCGGTCCACTCCGCCGTCATGGAGATGTAGCCGATGGGTGCGTCAAACCAGACGTAGAGGACTTTGCCCTCCTCGCCGTCGACGAGCTCGCTGGGCAGCTCGACACCCCAGCGCATGTCGCGGGTGATCGGTCGTGAGTGGACGTCTTCAAGGAGCTGGCGTACGAAGGCGTCGACGTTCGGCTTCCACTCTTTGCCGTTGAACCACTCCCCGACGGCCTCGTCACGCAGCTTGGGGAGGTCTAGGAAGAAGTGCGTGGTCTCTCGTCGCTCGGGCTCTTCACCGCAGACGCGGCAGGTGGGGGAGACGAGCTTCAAGGGGTCGAGCCAAGAACCGCACGCGGGGCACTCGTCGCCGCGCGCGCTCTCGTGTCCGCACTCAGGGCAGCCGCCGAGGACGTAGCGGTCGGCGAGGAAGAGCTCACACTTCTCGCAATGGAGCTGCTCGGAGGTCTGCTTCTCGAGGTAGCCGCCGTCGCGGAGGCGCGTGAAGAACTCCAGGCTGAACTCAGCGTGCCGCGGGCAGGTGCTCGTACCCGAGAAGAGGTCGAACTCGATCCCGAAGGAAGCGAAGGTCGCCTCGATCTCTGCTCGCCATCGCGCGACGTACTCCGGGTAGCCCACGCCCTCCTTGTCGGCACCGATCGTGATCGCGACCCCGTGCTCGTCGGTGCCGCAGATGAAGTGGACCTCCTCTCCCAGTCTCCGCAGGGTGCGCACGTACACGTCCGCTGGCAGGTAGGCGCCGACGACGTGTCCGAAGTGGATCGCGCCGTTGGCGTAGGGCAGGGCTGAGGTGACGAGGTACTTGCTCATGGGGGGCTCTCTCGGCGCACATCCTACGGGCCGGAGCCGAGAGAGTCAGGCGGCTGTGTCGACAGGAGGCGCTGGCCGGAGGGCAGATTTGTCGAAGCGGCAGATGAGCCAGAGGCCGCCGACGGAGGCTGAGGGGACCATGACGAGCGGCCCGAGCACCGGGATCACGAAGAGCAGCCCGCAGATCGACCCGAAGGCGGTGACCGGGAGGAAGTTCTTGCGGACGAAGGCGATCCGCTGCGAGGTGGACCACTGTCGCCTTGAGAAGGGGATGTCGAGGAGGGTGATGGCCGTGGGGAAGCCCGCGAGGAAGCCGAAGAGGAAGCTCCCGATGCCAGGGATGAAGTGCAGCGGAGAGAGGAGGACGAGCGCGAGGCCTGCGAAGAGCGCGGCCTTGACGCTGACCCAGAGCGTGCCCGCCTCCGTGCGCATGACCCACGTGAGCCACTTGCCAAAGCTGCGGTGGAGGAGCGCCGTGGCGAGGAGCGGCAGCGGGAAGACGAGGAGCTTGAGCCAGGTGCTCGGCGTGTCCCAGAGGAGGACGATCAGAGCCCCGACCAGCAGCTGGCTCGTGGTGATCACCACGCAGCGCGTGACGGAGAGCTCATCTGGCCTTTGGATCGCGTCGCGCGGGTCAGCGCCGAACCAGCGCCGCTCAAAGCGCCCGTGGATCTCGTCAAGGAAGGGGCCTGCCAAGGCCTCGTAGAGGACCGAGAAGGTGTAGAAGGACAGCAGGGCGAACAGGAGCAGGAAGGTCAAAAAGCTCGCGGTGTAGCCAGCGACCGCCAAGGTCCCCGTCTCGATCAGCCAGATCGCAGCCTCTCGAATCCACCCCTCCTCTAGATTCAACGCGCTCGGGTCTTTGAGGTTGGCGGCGTCGAGCACCTCCTCCAGCAAGACCCAGGCGTGGTAGAAGAGGTACGAGAAGGCCAGGCTCGTGAGGAAGAGCGGCGGGAGGAGGAAGCGCTTGACCCCGCCTGTGACGAGGAGCAGCCCCATGCCGCGCGGGAGGGCGGCGAAGCCGACGCCGATTCGCTGAGCAAGCCCTGCCTCGGGGTCTCCGATGATGGAGCCCTCGGGGCGCTCGGAGCAGTGCGGGCAGATCTCAGCAGGGGAGTCATAGCCGCAGGTCTTGCAGGGGGTTATCGACATGGGGGGAGTGTCCAGGAGTGACCGTGGCAGTTAGAATGCAACCTCTGTCGTGCGTACGTCCAAGACCTCTCGCACATTCCCAGAATTCCTCCCCCCAAGCGCTCAGAATCCCCATGGAACCCTATCGCCCCCTCGACTTCTTCGGACTAGAGCAGAGCCTCAGCGAGGACCACCTCATGGTCCGCGACGCCGTGCGCGCCTGGGTCGGAGAGCGCTTCCTCCCCGTCATCGCGGATCACTACGAGGCTGGCACCTTCCCCATGGAGCTCGTGGGAGAGATCGCAGAGCTCGGCGTCTTCGGCCCCACCCTCCCCGAAGAGTACGGCTGCGCCGGTTTAGACAGCGTCGCCTACGGGCTGATCTGCCAGGAGCTCGAGAGAGGTGACAGCGGCCTGCGCTCCTTCGTCTCAGTGCAAGGTTCGCTCGTCATGTGGCCGATCTTCGCTTACGGAAGCGAAGAGCAGAAGCAGCGCTGGCTCCCCGCGCTCGCGAAGGGGGAGGCGATCGGCTGCTTCGGTCTGACCGAGCCTGACTTCGGCTCCAACCCCGCTGGGATGTTGACCACCGCCAAGCGTGACGGAGATGACTGGATCATCGACGGGCGGAAGATGTGGATCACGAACGGGACCATCAGCGACGTCTCGATCGTCTGGGCGCGGACCGAAGAGGGGATCCGTGGCTTCCTCGTCGAGGCAGGCACTCCGGGCTTCAGCGCCCCCGAGCAGAAGAAGAAGTGGAGCTTGCGCGCGTCGATCACGAGCGAGCTCGTCCTCGAGGGCGTTCGCGTCCCGGACTCCGCGAGGATGCCTGGCGCGGAGGGCCTGAAGGGGCCCCTCAACTGCCTGACGCAGGCGCGCTACGGCATCGCTTGGGGCGCGCTGGGTGCCGCGACCTCTTGCTTCCACGAGGGCCTCAACTACGCGAAAGAGCGCATCGTCTTCGACAAGCCCCTCGCTGGCTTCCAGCTGGCGCAGAAGAAGCTCGCTGACATCGCGACTCGCATCACGTGCGGGCAGCTGCTCGCCTTGGAGCTCGGCCGCCGCAAGGACGCGGGCGAGGCCACCCCTCAGCAGGTCTCGATGGCTAAGCGCAACAACGTGGAGGTAGGCCTTGAGACCGCACGAGTCGTGCGCGACATGCTCGGCGGCAACGGCATCAGCCTGGAGTACCAGACTGGGCGTCACATGCTGAACCTCGAGTCGGTCTACACCTACGAGGGCACGCACGACATCCACACCCTCGCGATCGGCGAGGCCCTGACTGGCTTGCCGGCGTACCGCTGAGCGGCTCGCTCTCAGAGCGGAGTCTCAGACTGAGAGGAGAATCGGGGACCTGAAGTTGGTCTCATGAGGGCGTCGTGCTCCGCGCCAGCCTTCTCCCCAGAGCAGCCACGCTCCTCACCCTCTGCCTCGCACCGAGCTGTGGCAGCGGTGAAGCTCCGCTCCAGCCCCCGAGCTCCTTCGAGCGGCTCGAGCTCGAGGCCACGGACGGCGCCCTCGTAGCGCCTGAGGTGACGCTGCTCGCTAGCCTCGGAGACCTCGGCGGCGTCACGGACTGCGCGGACTGGTCCCTCGACGGGCCCAACTTCGAGTTCCTCTCCCCCGAGGAGGGGCGCGTCCTGAAGGTCGGCCGCGCGCGCGCTGCCTACATCGCCATCCCCGCCCAGCACAGCTTCGAGGGGGCGTGTGAGGTCACGGTCCGGCTCATCTCGAGGGTGCTGCCCTCTGAGCTGACCAGCCGGCTCATCTCCGGGGGCGAGGTGATCGGACGAGCCTCTGCGCAGGTCGCCCCTTGGAAGAACCAGCAGGAGGTCCGGCTCCGCTTTGACGCGGCG
>JAKVCE010000185.1:0-2896 GCA_022447405.1 Planctomycetota bacterium
TCCTGCATGAAGAGGGCGGGCCCCTCGCTCTCTCTCTTGATCAGCAGGGCTGAGATCAAGAACACGGGGCTCGCGAGGATCAGCACGGACAACGAGAAGAAGATGTCAAAGCTGCGCTTGGCGAAGGAATAGAAGTAAGAGTCGCTCTTCTCGTAGCGAGTGAAGAGCGGGACAGAGTCCAAGGAGGTGAAGCGGACCCTGTGACGGACTAGATGGTAGAAGCGCGGCACGACGTGGTGGTGGACGCCGAGCTCCCTGAGGCGCTCCGCGATCTCCACGATGCGCTCCTCTGAAGCCGAGGGCAGCGCGACAAAGACCTCGGAAATCTTATTCACCGCGACGATCTCACCGAGATCCTCGAGGCCTCCGAGCACCTCGTGCTTGCCGAAGATCTTCCCCTTGCGCGCCGTGTCATCATCGATGAAGCCAGCCAGGTTTAGGCCCAGGGTGGGGACCAGCGCGAGCTTCCGCTGAAGGAGCATGCCGCACTCACCGGCGCCATAGATCAAGACGTTCCGGTTGCCGACTCCGCGCTGGTGCAGGCGCTGGATGAGCTTGAACGACATGAAGCGGCTGATCATCGTGAACACCAAGATGAACACGAAGGAGAGCAGCATCACGATCCGCGAGGGGCTGTCCGCTCCGAAGGGGAGGTCGATCCTGCGTGACAAGTCGTGCAGCAACGCGAGGAGGCCATTGATCCAGCCATCGCCACCCTCGAAGGTCGCGTTCGTCTCCTGCAGCAGGAGCAAGAGGGTGAAGAACACGAAGAAGGAGACGACTGTCCCCTTCACGATGCCCTTGAACTCCTCGTAGTTGAGCAGGCTCTTGACCGGGCTGTAGAGGTTCAGAGAGTTGAAGCAGATCAGGCACACGGCGGAGATCAGCGCGAAGACCTGCACGTAGAGCTTGAGCTGCTCGTCCCAAAGCTCAATGTCCACGCTGTCGACCTGCAGGCCCACCCAGAACGCCGACCAGCACGCGAGCATCAAGACGCCCAGGTCCACGAAGACCTGAATCGACAGCAGCAGCGGCTGGTAGTTGCGACGGAAGAAGGTGCCTAGAGCGGTCATGGCCAGTTTTGGGCTTGGTGGGCCGTGAGACGTGTATGAGGGGGGTTTAAGCGGATCAGGGTCCGAGTTGGAGTCAAAATCAGGCCCCTCTCATACCCGCATCTGGGCGAGGAGCCCCCTTACGGTATCGGCAGCCCGCCCCGCCTCGACTGGATAGCGTTTTTTGAAGGCCTTGTGAGACCCCCACCCAGCGCGGTCTGTGACGGCCCTCAGAGCCGCCCATGGGACTCCCCAGGCCTCTGAGACGGCTCCGACGGCAGCGGTCTCCATCTCGGCCACACAAGGTCCAGAGCACATCTTGCGGGCGCTGAGGCGCCGCCAGGGGCTCATCACAGCGCGATCAGCGGTCAGGTAGCTCGCCCTAGGTCCCCGCACCACAGCCTCCCAGGCCTTGAGGATCCCTGGGTCTGGATTCACCTCGTGGCCACCCTCCAAGCCTAAATCGGCCTGCAATGCGCGCTCACAGTGCACGAGCTGTCCGACACCAAGGGAGCGCGAGAGGGAGCCGCACGTCCCGACGACCAAGAGAGCGCCTCTGGCCCCAGCCTGCAGCAAGGCTTCGGCGCCTCGCGCCGCGGAGACCTTGCCCACGCCAGCGACGCAGGTGAAGACAGCCAGGCCATCCTCCTCGCTCCGCCTCACCTCGATCCCCCCAGCTCGTGAGACCACCTCGCCAACGCCCGCCCAGCTCCCGAGCTCTGCCGAGAGAGCGCTGATGAGCCCGAACCTACCCCCTCCCTCATGAAGCGCAGCCATGGCTTGGCATTGTCGGGTGTGAGACCTCAACCGCCAACTGCCTCCTCGCCAGATGTTCTCAAACGCCCGAGCCGCTATCCTTGCGACCTATGCGAATCGCTATCACAGGATCCACAGGCTTCATCGGCGGCTACCTCACGCGCGCCCTAGCAGAGGCGGGTCATGAGCTGCGCCTGCTCATCCGGCCCGGTCGAGAGGAGGCCGCCCCCGCTGTGGCCGGAGCCCAGCCTGAACTCTTCATCGGAAACCTCTCCGACGCCAAGAGCCTAGAAGGCTTCCTGGAGGGGTGCGAGCTGCTGATACACCTCGCCAGCGCCCACGACCACCTCAACGACGAAGAGATGCGCGCCGTAAACATCGGAGGCACAGAGGCGCTCATCGCAGAAGCGGAGCGCTGTGGGCACAGCGGATCCAGCGGCTTTGAGATCTGGGTCGTCTCCTCTGCTGTGATCGGCGCCCCGGTCTACAGCTATTACCGCGACACGAAGCGCATTCAAGAGAAGCTGATCCGAGGATGCGGGATCAACTGGACCTCCTTCAGGCCGACCCTGGTCTACGGCGAAGGAGACATGCGACACACCGCGCCGCTCCTGCGCAAGTGCGCGGAGCCCAAGGGGAAGTTCTTAGTCCCGCACGACGGCAAGAGCATGATCAACCCTGTTCATGTTGATGACGTAGTGGACGCGGTCATGCGCTTCTTCAACTTCGACCGCGGGGTCGACTGCTGCTACGAGCTCGCGGGCCCCCAGGGGCTCCCCTACAACCAGTTCGTCGACGCGACCATCGCGGCCACGGGCGGAGGTGTGCGTCGCCGAAACATCTCCAAGGCCTGGGCTGACCGCCTGATCTTCCTGAAGGGCCTCTTCACTGACGTCACAGAGGACCGTCGCGCCTCCGCCTATTTCATGCTCCACCACGAGCACAACATCACAAACGCCGTCGAAGAGCTCGGCTGGACACCGCGCAGCTACGAAGAAGGGATCCGCGAGGTAGCCAAGGGCGACTGGTGGCGAGCGTGAACCGCCGCCGCGCGGATCACGCCGAGAGGATCAGCTCCATATAGAACC
>JAKVCE010000185.1:2917-5150 GCA_022447405.1 Planctomycetota bacterium
GTTCTCCACGCCGACGCGCTCGTCGACACCGTGGATGCGCGGGAGGTCCTCTGGCTTGAGCCGCAGAGGGAGGAAGCGGTACACGTTCGGGGAGAGGCTCGCGTAGTGCCGCGCGTCAGTCGCACCGACCACGAGGCCAGGCGCCTGCACAGCGCCAGGCTCCACGCTCGCGAGCGCTCGCCTCAAGGTCTCCCACGCAGGGCCTTCGTAGGGCGATATCGGCGACGGCGGAGAGGAGGTTCCGACCAGAGAGACCTCCACACCCAGGCCTGCCACCGCATCCTTGACGTGCTCGAGCACGAGCGGGATCGAGTCCGAGGGGTGCACCCGCGCGTTCACCCAGGCGCGGGCCTGGGTAGGCAGTGCGTTCTCGACCTCTCCCGCGCGCACCACCGTCGGAGCGAAGGTCGTCCGGAGCATCGCGTTGGGGCCCGGCGCGGCCTCCATGGTCATCACGACCAGCGGATTGAAGAGCCAACGGTTCGAGGTCACGACCTGCTGCAAGAGGGGCTGCTCATGGCCGAGCCTGTCGAGCATCGCCCCGACGACTCCGTCTGTGTGAGCGGGCATCGGCCGCTCCTCTAAGCGAGCGAGCGCGCGTGAGAGCGCGAAGACAGCGGTCCGCTCAGGGGGCATCGAGGAGTGCCCTCCCTCCGCCTCCACCAAGAGCTCGAGGGTGGCGTAGCCTCGTTCGCTGACGCCGATCAAGCCCACCTCTGACTCCACACCATCAAAGACGCCGTCGACGAGGGCCATACCCTCGTCAAGCACCATGAAGGGTCGCACGCCCCGCTCAGCGAGCCAGGCTGCCATCTTGGCCGCGCCGCGCTCACCGAGGACCTCCTCGTCCTCACCAGCGGCGAAGATCAGAGAGCGCACGGGACGCACCCCTTGAGCCAGCATGTGCTCCATGGCCTCAAAGATGCAGATCGCGCTGGCCTTGTCGTCCAGGGCCCCGCGGCCCCAGACATACCCGTCGGCGATCGCGCCGCTGAAGGGCGGGTGGGTCCACTCGCCGAGGGAGGCGCCCTCCGCTGGGACGACGTCAAGGTGAGCGAGCAAGAGCAGCGGCGCCGCTTGCGGGTCGCTCCCGGACAAGAGGAAGAGTTGCCCCTCTCCTACGTCGTGACGCTCCACAAGCGCGGGGTCATGGACCCGAGGGTAGCTCGCTGCCAGCCAGGCTCGTTGCGCCTCGAAGGGCTCCCGGTCCACCCGCGCCTCGTCACGGTGAGAGATCGTCTGAAAGCGGAGGACCTCACCCAGGCGTCCTGCGACAGCGGTTGCGTCGACGTCGAAGCCCGCAGAGGCTCCGGCGGACTCCACAGCCTCTGGCGCGCTCAAGAGGAGCGTCTTACCGACGAGAAAGAGCGCCAGCGAGCCCGCGAGCTTCGCCACCGTCCGGACGATGCCGCCGCCCTTACTCTTCTTCGCCACGGAGTTTCGCCAGGACGGTGTAGTCCTCGAGCGTGGTCGTGTCGCCGACGATCTCTGCGCCCTTAGCGATGTCACGCAGGAGCCTGCGCATGATCTTGCCGCTGCGCGTCTTGGGGAGCGCGTTGGTGAACCGGATCTGCTGCGGCCGCGCAAGCTTCCCGATCTCAGAGGCCACGTGCGCGACGAGCTCCAACTCTAGAGCGTCGGGATCTGCGACCTCCTTACGCGGCGTCACGAAGGCACAGATCGCCTCACCAGTCACCTCGTCCGGGCGCCCCACGACGGCGGCCTCAGCCACGCCTGGGTGCGAGACGAGCGCGCTCTCTACCTCCATGGTGGAGAGCCTGTGCCCTGAGATGTTCAACACGTCATCGACTCGACCGAGGATCCAGAAGCAGCCGTCCTCGTCCTTCACGGCGCCATCACCAGGGAAGTACGTGCCAGGGAACTTGGACCAGTAGGTCTCGACGTAGCGCTCCATGTCGCCCCAGATCCCCCGCAGCATCCCAGGCCAGGGCTTGCGGATGACCAGGTAGCCGCCCTTGCCGTCATCCACGGGCTCTCCGTCCTCATCGACAATCGCAGCGTCCACCCCGAAGAACGGGCGAGTCGCGGACCCCGGCTTGGTGACCTGGACGCCGGGCAGCGGCGTGATCATGATCCCGCCAGTCTCCGTCTGCCACCACGTGTCCACGATCGGGCAGCGCTCTCCACCGACCAAGCGGTGGTACCACATCCAAGCCTCGGGGTTGATCGGCTCACCGACCGTCCCGAGCAGCCGGAGTTTGCTGAGGTCGTG
>JAKVCE010000186.1:0-2824 GCA_022447405.1 Planctomycetota bacterium
AGGACTCTTCTCTGGGTCAGGGCGCCTGCGACCAAGGAGGCCGCGGCGAACGGCGTCTACGGAGTGCGGCTGCCGTCTCGCGACGACGCAGCGCTCGACGCCGGTCCAGAAGCGGAAGCGCGCGCCGAGGGAGAGCAGGGCGCCGCGTCGTACCTGGGCGCGGGCCTCTTCGTCTTGGCCGAGCTGCTCGAGGGCCTCGCTCATCCAGTTGGCGTGGTCGATGTCTTGCTCTGTGTGGAGGTCGAAGTACATGCGCTCTTCAAAGCCCATGCCCGCGCGCTCCAAGCCAGGGATGATCTGATGGAACATCTTCGGGATGGCCCACTCATGCCCCGGCCCGAGGGCGCCGAGGCCCACAAGGAAGGGCTCCTCACGGCAGATGCGGAGGTGGTTGCCGATGAACTCCCACACGGCAGCGCAGAGCGGCGTCGTCTCCTCTTCTCCGTCTTCCACGCCCATGGCGCGCATGTATCGGAGGTAGAGCTTGGCATGGTCGTCTCCATCGGAGCCCTCGCCGTACTCATCGACGAGCACCTTGGCGAGCCAGAGCTTCTGCTCTGAGGACGGTGCACGGAGCAGCAAGAGCTCCATGTAGCGGGTGAAGGTCCCGACCATCGGGTAGTGCTGCAGTCCGAAGACCTTGTAGTCGCCCTTGGTGTAGCGGCCTGTGCGCAGTCGGGAGAGCAAGAGGTGGTTCACGCCAGGGTGGGCCGCGACCTCGTCACGCAGTTCGCTGAGCCAAGGAGAGAGCTCGAACTCCTCTGCGGTCGCCTGGGGGAGCTGCTCGTTGTCGATGAGGATCGTGCTCATGTCAGGCTGTGACTCCTTCGGTGGCGAGCGCTTCCACGAGCTCTTCTGCCGACGCGGCCTGGGACGCGCCGATGATCTCGTCTTCGTCTCGCAGGTAGTTCTCAGGATCGTTGAGCGCCATGCGCAGGACCTCGCGACGCTCGGTGAAGAGCTTCATGCCGTGCCGCATCGCCATCATCAATCGGGGCCGGCGGGCGATGAAGCGCAACGAGAGCGAGCTGTCGATGGAGGCTTCAGTCTTCTCGTTCCAGGCGGCGTACCTCTCATAGAACTCTCGTCGCGGGAGCCTGGTGGGGACCACGGCGTGCAAGAGATCAAAGAAGCGCGCGTCTGTGGTGAGGAGCTTGTCCTTGTTCTCACGCCAGCTCTGGGTGCCGGGGAGCGGCATGTGGATCACGACCAAGGGGATCGTGATCTTCATCTCATTGATCGCCTCATAGAGGTCCTCGAAGTCCTGCGCCTCGAAGTCGGGGTGCGCCATGAAGATCCCTGTCGTGATGATCGAGAGGTCGTTCAGGAGCTCCGCGGCCTTGAGGTTGTTCTCGCGCGTGTTGTCCTTCTTGAGGGACTCGAGGGTGCCAGCGTCGTTGGTCTCGAAGCCTGAGAGGACCATCATCAGGCCGCAGTCGCGCATGCGCTTCATCAGCTCGGGGTTCTCGACGACGAAGTCGGTGCGCCCCTGGATCATCCAGAACTTCTTGATGTTGCGGCTCTCGATCTCGTCGCAGAGCTCCTCTAGGCGCTTCGGGCGAGTGAGGAAGTTGTCATCGAGGAAGAAGATGAAGGGCTCCTCGCACTCCTCCATGCGATCTGCGATCGCCTTGGAGGAGAGGAAGCGGACCTTCTTCTCGTAGAACTCCCAGATCGCGCAGAAGTTGCAGTCGAAGGCGCAGCCTCTGCTGGTCTGGATCGCCGCCATGTTCATGGCAGAGGCGAAGAAGTACTGGCCCTTGTAGGCGTCTAGGAGGTGTCTCGCCGGTGCGGGGAATGTGTCGAGCTCACGAGCCTGCGACCGCTTATTGGTCAGGGTCTGTGCCTCGCCGCTACGGAAGGCGAGCCCGTCGATCGCGTGCAGCGCCTTCGGATCTCCGCCGCTGGAGAGGTGCGTGACCAGCTCCGCGAAGGTGTCCTCGCCCTCGCCGATGCAGATGGCGTCGATGTACTCGTGGTCGTGTTCGCCTGGGACCAGGGTCGGGTGGTGCCCGCCGAGGAGCGTGAAGACCTGTTCGCCGAGGATGGACTTGGCGCAGTGCAGTACCGCTTGCGCCTGGTAGGCGTCCGTCGTCATGCAGGTGACTCCGACAAGCTCCGGGCGGAAGGAGGCGAGCACGCGCGGCAGGGCGTCCGCCTCCTCTAGGCGCATGTCGAGGATGCGCACCTCGTGCTCGCCCTCTACACAGGCTGCGATCGCGGTCAGCGCGCCTGGCTCGCTCATCCAGAGCGCGTTCTCCAGGCCGATGCGACCACACTCAAAGGGGGCTGGTTGGACGAGGAGGATTCGCATCTCTGTGGTGATCGCTGCTTGGGAAGTTGGGGGGGCGGGGAGCGGCCCCATATTTTGGCGTGCGGGCGACCGTTCGGATAGGGGCACGCGTTGCCTCTTGCACAAGATTCACTGCTGCCAAGGCTGAGACTTCGGCTATGACCCGGTCACAGGTCTGAAAACCGAAGTGCTGACCTTGAAGGCAAGGGCTCCTTCACCACATCTCAACCCTTCAGACGGAGCGAGGAGGAGGCTGGCTGTAGGGAGGCAGAGCCTATGGGCTTCCGCGCTCGGTCCTACGGCCAGAAGCTGACCTCGATCCCGTCGCTGAGGTTGAAGGTCGCGCCTCCGCTCGGGTCGCTTGGGTCCCGATACCAGAACTGAAAGTAGCGAGTGTCTCCCGCCTGGTAGTCGCTCAGGGGAGGAGCGGAGAGGTCGAGCTGGCGTATGGCCTCCCAGTTTGAGATCTGGACCGCGGGGGGGAGCCTGTGCAGCCCGCTCAGCTCGACGCAGCGGTAGCCGTTCCCGAAA
>JAKVCE010000186.1:2834-5147 GCA_022447405.1 Planctomycetota bacterium
CCGAAGGAGATCGGCGGGTCCTCCCTGTTCACGCCTGCGAAGAAGATGCCGAACTGCCCCTGTGGCACGAGGCTCGCCCGCAGCTGCAGCTCGCTCGCGGAGAAGGAGGGGTAGCCATCGAAGTGGATCTTCGCGCCTTCGCTCGCGAGAGAGTTGGATCCAGCCTGGCAATAGCTCGTCGCCATCACCTCTTTCGGGTGGGCCTCGATCCAGTCGAGGAGGAGCTCGCTGAAGTTGGGCACGAAGTCGAACTCGTGCTGACCACCCCAGATCGTCCAGAGCTCCGCGGAGCCGCTGGGGTTGCAGCCCTCCCAGCGCGCGCGCGTCGTCTCGCTCCCCGAGATCGATGGGTTCAGGTCGATGTTGGAGAGCGAGGTGTCTGGGTCTTCATCGCAGCGCGCGACCTCTGCCCAATGTCTCGCTGAGCTCTCCGCGCCCAGGTTGGGGCCCATGCTGAAGGGGATGATCCCGTCGTCTGTGCCGTGGATCTGCAGCACGTGTACGGGCTGATCAGCGGGGCAAGCGGCTGGGTCCTGCCAGTTGAGGCCAGCGAAGCTCACGATGGAGGCGAAGGTCTCGGGCGCCTCGCAGGCGAGGCGGTGGCTCATGAACCCGCCGTTGGAGTAGCCGATGGAGGTGATGCGCCGCGGGTCGACGTTGAGCAGCCCGCGGACCTGCGTGATGAGGGTCTGGAGGTAGGCGCTGTCGTCGACGCCGCTCCCCTCGTAGTCGCAGCAGACGTCCGTGCCGTTCCAAAACTGCCAACCCTGGCTGTTGGTCGTCCCATCCGGGCAGAGGTAGATGAAGCGCCGGGTGTCCACGTGCTGTTGGAGCTGGAAGCGCGCCTCGCAGGTGTCACTGTCGCTGGTGTAGCCGTGCAGGGCCATGATGAGCGGCAGCGGCTCAGCCGGGTCATAGGCGCTCGGGTAGTAGACCTTCACCGGCCCGCGCCCCCCGTCGACGGTGAGGTAGGTCTCTGCCAGCGCGGCTCCGCTCATCGCGGTCCACGCGAGGGTCACGGCGAGCGCGCCGCGTCTGAGCCTGCCACAGATCATCGGGGGTGGTCCTCGCGAGGCCCTTATGGCCAGAAGGTGATCTCGAGCGCGTCGCTGAGGTTGAAGTTCGCGGCGCCGCCCGTGTCGTTCGGGTCGCGATACCAGAACTGGAAGCACCTCGTGTCTCCTGGCTGCCAGCCGCTCTGGGGGGCCTGGCTGAGGTCGAGCGAGCGGCTCGACTCACCGAGGGTCGTGGAGACCACGGGGTTCAGGCGCTGGAGCCCTTGGGGGCGCACGCACCGGAAGCCGTTTCCAAAGGAGACCGGCGGGTCTTGGGCGAAGGGTCCCGCGAAGAAGATCCCGAACTGGTTGAGCGGGAGCCCGTAGGCAGAGAGCTCGAGCCCGGCGGAGGTGAAGGAGGGATATCCGCTGAAGAAGAGCTGCGCGCCAGAGGCGCTCACGGAGTTGGCGCCCGCCTCGCAGAAGCGCGTCGTCATCTCAGGCTTGGGGTGCGCCTCGAGCCAGTCGAGGACGTGGTCTCCAAACGCAGAGGTCAGGTAGGGCGAGTGGCTCCCGCCCCAGATGGTCCAGAGCTCACCCGAGCCGCCGGGGTTGCAGCCGTCCCAGACCTTCTTGGTCGTCTCTGGGCCGTTGATCCAGTAGTCGAGGTTGATGTTGGGGAGGGACTGATCTGGGGTCTCGTCACAGTGGTTGATCTCTACCCACTGGCGCACGGAGTCCTCCGCGCCCGGGTAGCCGGTCCCCGTCCATGAGTCGGACTCCTCCCCGAAGTAGTAGACGATGGTGTCGTTCGTCCCGTGGATCTGCAGCACGTGGACTGGCTGGTCTGCGGGGCAATTGGACGGGTCATACCAGGCCGCGCCAGCGAGGCTGATGATCGAAGCGAAGGTCTCCGGTGCGTCGCAGGCGAGGCGGTACCCCATGTAGCCGCCGTTCGAGTGGCCGATGGTCGAGACCCTGCGCTCATCTACGGAGAGGACGTCCTTCACCCGTTGAACGAGGGCTTGGATGTAGCCGCTGTCGTCAACGTTCGTGTTTACGAAGTCACAGCAGTTGATGGTCGCGTTCCAGAAGCGGTTCCCCCAGGGGTCGACAGTGCCGTTGGGGTAGAGGTAGATGAAGCGCCGTGAGTCGACGTGCTGGCGGAGCTGGAAGTAGCTCTCCAGGCCAGGCCCGTTGCCGCTGTAGCCGTGGAGGCCAATCAGGAGCGGGAGAGGCTCAGAGAATGCAGATTTAGGCCTCTGAGGGCCGGGGAGAGGCTGAGAGAATGCAGATTTAAGGACTCCAGGGCCAGGGT
>JAKVCE010000187.1 GCA_022447405.1 Planctomycetota bacterium
GAGGCTCCAGTTCGTGTCATCAAACTCGAACTTCCCCGGCTTGCCATCAGCAGAGCTCGTCGCGCTGCTCGCGACGAAGTCCATGCCGGCGCGCAGGGCGTCCGCAGAGATCTCGACGCGGCGCTCGGCGTCCCCCACCTGATCAAGGACCGTGAGGTAGTCGAGCCGTGAGGCCAACGCGACCGCGATCAGCACATCCTCCTCAAGCTCCACCGCGACCGGCGCCTCCTCTGAGAAACGATCCAGCTCAGCGCTGTCGAAGCGGAGCTCGACGTCGATCGGGAGCCCGAGGAAGAACTTGAAGTCATCCAGGCTCGAGCGGAGAGAGGCCCGCGTGTTAGAGAGGCGATCTTCACTGCGGAGCTCGTCTTGTTTCACCTGATCGAGCTGGAGATCATCCAATCGACCCGCCCTCGCGAGGGCTCGGTTCCGCTCGGCGAGGGTCGCGAGGTTTGTGTAGTTCAGCTCAGCATTCCTCACCTCGTCCATCTGACGCAGGACCTGGAAGTAACGCGAGGCTACATCGACCGCGAAGGTCTTTCTGAAGCGCTCATAGGCGCGCACCTCGTAGATCAGGTCGCGCTCAGCTTGGGTCAGCGGCTCAAGCAGGATCTTTCGCGCCGCTCCACGCATGAGCGGCTGGGTGATGGAGAGCGAGAGCACTCCGCTGGCGCCCTCGTCGGGCCCTGTAGAGATGAGGCGAAAGAGGTCGGTCCCTATGCCTGCGATGATCTGCCCGCCGTCTCCGAAGAATCTTGAGAGGCCGAAGTCCGTGCTCGCTGTCACCTCTTCGGTCGCCGACGCCTCCCCGGTCGCTGTGACATCTCCGCTCCCGCTGGGGACCCAACCGAAGCGCCAGCGCTCCAGGGTGAGGTCCAGGGCCGTGAGGTACAGGCGCTCCCTCCGATCCTGAAACTCTCTGCTGTTCTCTCCGGCGATCGAGAGGACCTCGTCGAGGCCGATAGCCTCAGCCGGCGGAGCCTCCCCGTTGAGCAGCCTGTTCCTCAGGCTGTCAGGGTCTGCCTCGATCTGGAAGGAGTCCGAATCGCTCGAGAGTTCGGCCCTTCGTGCGGCTAGGAGCGCATAGGTCTCCTTATCCGCCGAGGCAGCGTGTTCCTCTGGAGTCCGACACGCTGGGAAGAAAACCAACGAGAGGGCCAATCCGAGATGTTTCAGATGGTGGGGCATCCTCTCCCTTGTACGCGAGAGAGGCCTTACAAGTGGTCAGAGGTATGGAAAAAGCTGCTCCGGGACCACGCCAGTGGCATTTACGGGCCTATAGGGGGGTAATCGGCCTCCCAGGCCCGTAGCTCCCCCAGCAGCCTCTCCAGGGCCTCTGGAGCCCCCTCAGAGACGTCTCGGAGCTCCTCCGGGTCTGTCGACGTCTGAAAGAGCTGCTGCTGTGGGAGGTTATAGGCTCCCTCACGCTCTTCAGGGCCTCGATTCAAGACCAGAGACCACCCCTCCACTCTCGCCGAGAGCCCCCCGTCGGGGTGCTCTGAGATGACCGGGCGCGGCTCAAGGCGTCGACCTCGATCGGTCCTCGCGAGCAGGCTCCGCCCCTCCAGGTCACTCGGTGCCTCCACCTCCATCCATTCACAGACGGTGGGCATCACGTCAGCGAGCCCGACGACGTCCTCGAAGATCCGGCGCCCCGTGAGGCTAGGAGGGTGATGGAAGGCGAGCGGGACGTGCAGGCCCTGGACGTAGACGCTCTCCTCTGAGCCGAAGTAGCCGCGCTCGCCCAGCTCGCACCCAGAGAGCCCCGCGGTCACGACGAGGGTGCTCTCCCAGACCTCGAGCTCAGACTCAAAATGGTGCTTGTAGATCTCGAGCACCTGGCGGAGCAGGAAGTTAGCGCGCTCCAAGTCGGCGTCGTAGAGCCCGATGAGGGCGTCGTGGTCCTCCGCGTCGAGCTGTATCTCACGGCGGTTGACCTTGTCGAGGAAGCCTAGGTTGGTCTGGACAGGGCCCTCGTAGCTCTCCGGAAGATAATGGGTGAGGAAGTCTCGCTCTCCAGTAGAGGTCGGGACAGGCTGCGGCTCCCAAGGAGGCGCGGGGCTCCCGACGTGGAGCCAGAGGAACTGCGGGCGCTCGGGGTCGAACTCCGTCTTCAAGTACTCGAAGGCGCGGAGCAGCAGACCATCCACCGCGACCCCGTCCCTGTACACGATCTCAGAGTGGTCCTCGACGAAGACGTCGAAGCCGCGGGTGAGCCCGCTCTCAGCCATCGGTCGCGAAGAGGACGCGAAGCCTGCGGTCTGATAGCCAGCGTCGCGCAACCTCTCCGCGAGAGTGCTCACCTCCTCAGAGAGCCCGCCGTCCGCAGAGATGAGCCCGTGCGCACGAGGCGGCAGACCGGTGAAGAGGGTCGCGAGGGAGGGCCGCGCCGCGCCAGAAGGAGCGAAGGCCCGGTGAAAGAGGACGCCGCGCTCCATCAGGAGATCCAAGTCCAGGGAGCGCTGGTCATCTGAGCGCTCGATGAAGGTCGTCGGGCGCGGGTACTGCCACATGTGCGTGTGGTCAGCGCGCAGGTTCTCGACCGTGACGAGCAAGACGTGCTCAGGGGGTGTGCCCGGGCGCTCCCCAGGACCCTGGGAGCACGACAACAAGAGGAGCAGCGAGGAGAGGGAGAGCGCGCGCATGTCTCTCATCACTATCGGCCCGCCGCCCACTCAGGGAGCGCAGACTCGATCCCCCACAGGGGCCGGACCCAGAGCTGGAAGACGATCACGATCAGGGACACGGTCCACAGGTTCAGGAGGAAGCCTGTCCTGAACATCTGCGGGACGGTGATCCGGCGGCTCGAGAAGACGACCGCGTTCGGAGGAGTCGCCGCGGGCATCATGAAGGCCGCCGACGCCGCGATGGTCGCAGGCATCATCACCATGAGCGGGTTGAGCTCGGCACTCGCTGCTGTGGCCGCGAGGACAGGCAGGAGCACCGCCGTCGTCGCGGTGTTGGATGTGAGCTCCGTCAAGAAGCTGATGAACAAGGCCACCGCCAAGATGATGACCCACTCCGAGGTCCCCTCGAGGAGCGGCGAGAGCGCGGCGCCGATCTCCTTGTCTAGACCTGAGACTTGGAAGCCCTTGGCGATGCAGAAGCCGCCACCCAAGAGGAGTAGGACCTCCCAGGGGATCTTCGAGGCGCTGCGCCAGTCCATGAGGTTCTCAGAGCGACGGACCCCAGAGGGGATCAAGAAAGCCAGGATCGCCATCACGGTCGCGACCGTCGCGTCCGAGATGTCGTTCTTGTGCTGCGCGTACCACGCAGGGTCCGATGCCGCCTCGCCCATGAAGAGGCGCGCCCAACCAGGGATCCGGAGATCGCCTAGGACGAGGTCGGCGCGCGTGATCCAGAGGACCGCCGTCGCGACAAAGAGACCCAGCATGCGCGCCTGGGCTGTGTTCATGGGGCCGAGGGCGTCCCGCTCAGCGCGGATCACGTCCACGCCCAAGGAGCCGCCCTCCCCGCTGTCCCGCTGCCGCAGGAGGACCCGGGTGAGCAGCAGCCAAGCGGTCGGGACGAAGATGAGCACCAGCGGAGCCCAAGCCATGAACCAGTCTCCAAAGGAGATGCGCGGCCCCTCCGGGAAGCGGCTCTCAAGCTGTCCGAGGAACTCTTGGTTCGGCGCCGTCCCGACGGGGGTGCCCATCCCTCCGACGGAGGCTGAGTAGGCGATCCCGAGGAGCAGGGCGATCACGAAGCGGTCATCGCGCTTCCCCTCCGACTCGATGCGATCACACACCGCGAGCGCGATGGGCAACATCAAGAGGGTCGTCGCCGTGTTCGCGATCCACAGGGAGAGGAAAGCCGACGCCATCATGAATCCGAGGATGAGGCGCGTGCGAGACGTCCCGACCCTCACGACGATGGCGAGGGCCATGCGCTTGTGCACACCCCATCGCTCGAGCCCGATGGCGACGATGAACGCGCCGATGAAGAGGAGCACGAGCTGGTTCATATAGAGCGGCGCGGCCTCGCGCGCGCTCATCACTCCGAGCAGCGGGAAGAGCGCGACAGGGAAGAGCGATGCTGCTCCCACGGGGATCGCGACCGTTACCCAGAGGCTCGCCGTCAGCGCCGTCGTCGCAGCGACCTTGCGCTGGAGCGGATCGAGCCCCAAGTCCGGGCCGTACAAGAAGAACAGGAAGAGGGCTGCCCCACCCAGCTGACCGAGCCGACGCGCGACAGGTCCGCCACGTTCGGTCCCTTCCCTCGCCTCGCTCACGCTCCCTCCTCCTCGCTCACCGAGGCTCGGAGCCACTCGAGGTACGGCGCAGCCACATGGCCAGGCGCGAGAGCGACGAACTCCGGAGTCTCGTAGGAGTGCAGCTCATGGATCGTCGCCTCGAGCTCTTCCAGTCGTGCGAGGGTCGTCTTGATGATCAGGAGGACCTCCGCGTCCTCGTTCACCTCCCCCGCCCATCGGTAGGTGCTCACCACCCCGGGGACTCGGTTGACGCAGGCCGCGAGCCCGCGCGTGACAAGCTCGCGAGCCAGCCGCTCAGCCTCGACTTCATCGGGGGCGGTCACGAAGACCACCCTGGGATCGGAGGGATGCTCCATAGGCAGAGAGCGAGGATAGTCAGACCGAGGCTCTGTCCCAAGAGCCGAGACCCCGTGGCCCTCTGGGATTAGAATCTCGGGCAGTGATGCTCCACAGCCTCCTCGCAGCCTGCCTCCCCTTTGTCCCGACGCCCATCATGCGGCGCCTCTCGGCGAAGTACATCTCAGGGGAAGACCTCTCGGACGCCCTCGAGCGCCTAGAGGAGCTGAAGCGCCTTGGATTTCCCTCTGTACTCGATCTCCTAGGAGAGGAGGTCGAGCACGGAGACGCAGCGGACGCTGCCTGCGAAGAGTACATCCGGGCCTCGAGGGAGCTCTCCGCCCGCGCCATCGACTCGTACGTCTCGATCAAGCCGACCCACCTCGGCCTCGCCCTCGATGAGGGCGCCTGCCACGCCCGCTTCCAGCGCGTCGCAGAGTGCTGCAGAGAGCTCGGGCTCCGCGTTCGCGTTGAGATGGAGGACGTCCGCTTCACCGACGCCACGCTGAAGCTCT
>JAKVCE010000188.1 GCA_022447405.1 Planctomycetota bacterium
CCCGTGGGGAGATCTCCCTGCTCCCCCCCGACGGGGACAGGTTCAGGGTCACACCCGGCGCTCTTCAGGGCCTCGAGGGCGTCCTCGCTGAGCTCCTCCCAGGCAGCCTTCAGCACGCAGGCGGGGTCGACCCGAGAGAGCCCCGCGCTCTGCGCAAGCTCGACCGCTCGCCGGGCTGCACGCACCGCTCGGACGCTGAAGGGGCTCGTCGCGCCGGATCCCACGACGAGGATCCCAGGTGCCAGGGCGAGCGCGTCTTGGTGCAAGGTCTCTGGGTCTGCGAAGGCGTGCTCGACGAGCTCGCAGAGCGCTGAGTACTCATCGCTGAGGAGCACGCACACGAGGTGCTCCGGGGAGATGGCGTCGGCGTGGAGCGAGAGCGCGAGCTCGGCGGCCTTCTCGCGCGCGCCCTCAAGGTAGGGGGAGGGGCTCATGACTTGGTCGTCTGCGCTAGGGAAGTGACGCAGCTCCTGAACTCCATCGCGCGCTCTTTGAAGTTGTTGTACTGGTCAAAGCTCGCGGCGGCAGGGGAGAAGAGGACCGCTCCGCCGCCCCCCGCGAGGGACCACGCGAGCGCCGAGGCCTCCGCGACGGTCTCTCTCACCTCGCAGCTGCAGCCGGCCTCTCTAAACGCCTCTGCCCACGCCTCTGCGGCAGCGCCGAAGAGCACGACGTGCTGCGCGCGCGCTCTCGCCGCTTCGATGAGACCGGAGATGGGGAGCTCCTTCGGCGCTCCGCCAGCGAGGAGCGTGACCCCAGGAGGGAGCGACTCGAGCGCGGCTTGCGTGGAGTCGGGAGTCGTCGAGACCCCGTTGTCGTAGACCCGGCGTCCTCCGAGCTCTCCGAGGTCCTCCATGCGGTGGCTGAGCCCGCAGAGCGTCGGGACCGACGCGGCGAGGAGCGACGCTGGCGCGCCCAAGAGCCTGGCCGCGCCGAGGGCGAGGAGCAGGTTCTCGCGCTGGAACGGGGGCAGGTGTCGCGCCTGCTCTGTCTCGCCTAGGGGCTCGGAGCGCAGGCTAAAGCGGCCGCCTTCGATCCTCAGTGAGGAGCCCGCCTCATATGGGTCGATGCGCTCCATGGCCTCTGGCGCGATGGCGCGCGCGCGCTCGATGACGTCCGCTCCCATGAGGAGCGGTGCGCCCTCTGAGAGCAGCCCGGCGATGCGCATTTTGGCTCCGTGGTAGGCGTCCACCGTGCCGTGTCGCTCCAAGTGATCCTCGCGGAGGTTCGTGATGATGGCGAGGTCGAGGGGCGCCTCGACGGCCTCGGCTGCGAGGCCCTCGAGCTGATAAGAGGAGAGCTCTACGACGCAGAGCTCCTCAGCGCCCATCTCGTTGAGCTCATCAAGCAAGGAGCCGCCGATGTTCCCGCCGAGGCGCGCTGGGAGGTGAGCGTCGACGAGCAGCTGGTGGAGGAAGTGGGCGGTCGAGCTCTTGCCCTGGGTCCCGGTCACGGCGGCGACCCTCCCAGGAGCGCGCTCGAGGAAGAGCCCGACCTCGCTCGCTACCGGAACGCCCGCGGCTCGCGCGGCAGAGAGGTAGGCGTTCTCGGGGCCTACCGCCGGGTTGGCGACGACGAGGTCTGTCTCAGTGAAGTCGCGCTCGTCATGTCCGCCGAGGACGAAGCGCAGCTCGACGTCACTCAGGGAGGCGACGGAGGCGCTGAGCTCCTCTGCGGTCTGCAGGTCCGTCACGGTGACCTGCCAGCCCTCTCTCGCGAGGAAGCGGGCGACACCCGCGCCACCGCCGAAGCGGCCGAGGCCTTGAACGGTCGCGCGGCCGGGGCTCTTCATGGCTGCTGCTTCGCCACCTCGTTCGGGCCGGAGGGGCCCGCTCTGCGCAGCGTCTCTGCGCGCTCTAGGACCGGCGCGAGCTCGGCCGCGGTCGCGGCCTCCCGGGGGGAGAGCTCGAGCGTGACCCGCATGACCTCGTCCTCTGGGAGCGGGTGGAGGAGCTCGGTGAACACGTCGAAGGGGAAGGAGTTCTTCCAGGTGCTCTCGAACTCGATGTCACGGAGCACGGACTCATACCCTTCGAGCGAGACGAGCAGCCGACGCTTCCCGTCGTGATCGATGACGAGCTCGAGCGGTGTGTGACCCACGGGCTCCCAGTCGAGCTCGACGAGCGCGCCGGGCGGGGTCGTCTCAACGAGGAGGCGACGCTCAGCGAGGCACCCGGTGGCGACGAGCGCGATGAGCGCTGAGAGGCAGAGTCGCTGTGTGGAGTTGGTCAAGGTGTGATGGGCGCAGCGCTCGTGGCTCCCGAGCCTGCGCAAAACTGGCGGAGAGGGCGGGATTCGAACCCGCGGACCCCGAAAAGGAGTCACAGCATTAGCAATGCTGCGCATTCAGCCGCTCTGCCACCTCTCCGCACAGGGGCGAGGAGGATATCGGTCGTTCCCTGGGGCTACAAGAGCAGAAGTCTCTGAGGGGCCTCGGAGCGCTCACTCGAAGCGCTCGCACCACTCGCAGGGCGTCCCGCCCTCGCCCAGGGTGCAGGTCTCGGGGAACCAGGCCTCCCCGGACTTACGCGCGCCCTCCTCCGCTGTGTAGCCGAGGGCGGCGAGGTCCGCGAGGCGCTCGCTGGAGGTGTCCGTCGCCCCTCCGAACCCCTCTTGGCTGCCCGTGTTGAGCCAACGGATGATCTCGGCCCGCATCGCGCGCGCGCGCTCAGGGTGTGCGTCTACGACGTCCACTGTGCAAGCAGGCTCGGCGGCGCGATGGTAGAGCTCGAGGGAGTGAGCGATGAAGGGGACGGTCTCCGTCGCCTTCTGGTGTCCGCGCAGGTTGAGCACGCAGAACCAGCCGTCTTTGTCCAGCGAGGCTGAGTAGCCGTGGCTGGAGAGGGCGAACCTAGGGCGGCTGTCTGTGGGGTCTTCCAGGGTCCAGCGCAGATCGCGTCCGGGGAAGTCGGCTCCCTCGAGCCCCGCGAGGTTGAGCAGCGTGCGGCCGAGGTCGATCTGCCGGGTGGGTGCGCTGGTCCGCGCGTCCGCTGGCCCGCCCGGCCAAGAGAGGATCAGCGGCACGTGGACTGTGTCTGGGTAGACGCCCGCGTGATCCCAATACACGCCGTGCGCGCCGAAGCACTCACCGTGGTCTGAAGAGAAGGCGATGACGCTCTCTGTGAAGCGCTCGTGCTCGAAGACGAAGGCGAGCTGGCTGTCGAGGAAGTCGATCTCTCCTCGATACTGGGCCGCCGGCCACTCCATGTCTGTGATCCCGCGCATCGTGACGGGCAGGAAGCGGCCGGGGTAGGCGAGGCGCCGGGATGGGTCGCTGGGGTCCTTGCCCTCCGGGTAGTGCAGCCTGTCGTAGGGGGCCGGCGGCTCGTAGGGGCTGTGGGCGTCGAAGAGGTGCAGCCAACAGAAGAGCGGCTCACCCTCGAAGTCCATGAGCGCCTCCTCGAGCGCGGCCGTCGTCTCCCTCACGCCGCGGGTCGACTTGTTCGGTGAGAGCAATCTGTCGAAGCCCTGGCCTAGCCCCGAGTTCTCCTCCGAGAGGTGCTCGACGGAGACGCAACCGAGGGTGCGCCAGCCCGCCGCTTGGAAGACCTCGGCGAGGGTCTCGGCGCGCGTCGTGAGCGGCGTGCCGTTGTCGATGATCTGGTGATCGCGGACCTCGAGGCCTGTCAGCAGGGCGATGTGGGAGGGGTTCGTGATGTTCGTCGCGGAGAGGGCGTCCTCGAAGAGGAGCCCGCGCTCGGCGAGGGCTACGAGGGCTGGCGTGCGCACGAGCCCGCGCTCGTGCGTGCCCATGTGGTCGGCTCGGTGCGTGTCCGATGTGATGAGCAGCACCGTCGGGGCTTGGGCCTCTGTGGGCACGGTCCTCGGGTTGGCGATGAGGTGAACGGCGCCCGGCGCGGCGCCTCGCAGGCTGAACTTGAAGCGGGTCGGCCCCTCGATGTGCGGCTCGAAGGAGAGCTCTCTCACGGACCGCCACTCGTTGTCTCCTGGGATCTCGTACGAGACCTCGTGAGAGGGGGCGCTCGCGGAGTCCGTGTCGGAGGGGCGCTGGCTCGTGACCTCTACGAGGAGCTGGCCCGTGCCAGCTGAGCCGAAGCCCACCGGCGCGCCGTGCTCGAAGCAGAGCGCCTCACCAGCCTCAACCTCAAGGCTCACCTCGAGGGGCTGCTCTGCGGTGAGCGCGTAGCCGGTCCGCGTCTCGAAGTCGGCGGGGTCTAAGGTGAGCGCCGCCTCGCCGAGGCTGGGGTCCGGGAAGAAGGACGCGGCGGGTCGCTGGACGAGCTCTACGAGGACGACGCCGGGCCGGGAGGTCCCGCCTAGGAGATCGATCACGAGGTGGTCGATGTCGCCGATGGTGGGGAGCGACGGCATGGAGAAGGAGAGCGTGCTCGGCGTCCTGGACCGCCCAGCTGTCAGCTCCTCGGAGCGCGCGATGTTCTCTTGGCCGCGGCGTGCATAGACGACGACCCGCTCGGAGGTCGGCGCGAAGACGCGCACGCGCACCTCGTTGAAGCGCTCGCCTTTTTGGATCGGGATCCATACGCGCCGGGGGAGGCCGTCTACGAAGAGGCACTCCACCGGGGCGCCGCTCGTGTCGCTCACGGTGCCGACCTCGCTCACCGCAGCGTCGATCACCCAGGAGGCGTGCTCTGCGGCTGCGGCTGTCCTGATGACCTCGCTCGTGGGTCGCTCCGAGCCCTGCCCAGGCTCGAGCTTGAGCCGGCTCGGCGTGGAAGACAACTCCACCGAGCCGCCGCAGGCCGCGAGGGCGAGGGTCCAGAGGCACATGAGGGAGCTCTGCCGGGCGTTCATGACTCGCAAGGAGACCAGAACCGGGCGCGCTGGGGAAGAGCCGCGCCCTGCGCTGTGGCTGATTCTTTCTCGGAGGTCTAGGCTCTCTCCACATCCGGGGACCTCCTCCCCGCAGGACGACAGCCATGCACATGCTCACACTCCTCACCCTCGCGCTCTCTGTGCAAGGACCCGCGGGAGAGGTCCACTTTGGCTGCGGGGTGAAGGTGGGCGAGGTCACGGATGACTACGCGGTCATCTGGACGCGGCTCACCCAGGCCCCTGACCGCAACCGCGCCGGGCTC
>JAKVCE010000189.1 GCA_022447405.1 Planctomycetota bacterium
CCTCCCCGATGGGCCTTGGAAGCGCTGGTATGGCACCGGTGAGCCTCGTGTGCTGGAGGACTACACGCGCGGGATCCGGGACGGCGTGGAGTGCAGGTGGCACAAGACCGGCGAGCTCATGCATCTCAAGACATGGTCTATGGGTGTCGAGGATGGGCCTGTGACGCAGTGGTCGCCTGAAGGCGCTCTGCAGCTGCATGGCCTTATGGTCCGCGGAGAGCGAGACGGCGTCTGGTGGGAGTCGTTCCCCGATGGTGCGCTTAAGAGCCTCAGCTCTTTTCGAGGAGGCGTCCCTGATGGTCCATGGACTGAATACTTCGCCAGCGGAGGGAGCCGGGTCGCTGGCACCTACGCGGCGGGGCTACGGGACGGGCGCTGGGAGGCTTGGTCAGAGGGCGGGCAGACCCTGGTCGTGGAGCACTTCTCTGGCGACCTCTTGCACGGGCACCGCGGGACTTGGGGCGCAGGGGGCGTGCTTATGTCTCAGGGCGAGTTCCTAAGCGGTGACGGGGTCGGCGTCCATGAGGAGTGGGCTAGCGATGGGGCGCTGGTGATGAGGCGAACTCACGATGACCCGCCCGGCTCAGACCGAGAGGAGCGCTGGTGGCCCTCCGGTGAGCTGCGCTCGCGAGGGCTCTTTGTTGGTGGCCGGAGGGATGGCATCTGGGAGGCCAGGCACGAGGATGGCTCCTTGGACCCGTCCGTCTCGGGGACCTGGCGAGACGGGGAGCTGGCGTCAGAATAGAGGGGTGCTACACACCGAGCGATATCTGGCTGGAGCCAAGCGAGCCCAAGGGCGCTTGGTGGACGGCCTGCGTGACGGCGCATGGACCTTCTGGGATGAGGGTGGCCGGCGCTACGCCCAGCGGGAGTTCCGCAGGGGGATCCTCGACGGGTGGGCCTTGGGCTGGCACGTAAAGAACGGGGGCCGGCGATGGGAGGTGCTCTTCTCTCACGGCCTCCAAGAGGGGCGTGCTGTTGGTTGGCACGAGCTGGGCGGCTTGCACTGGGAGGGTGAGTTTCAGGCTGGCCTCCGCGAGGGGGCCTGGCGCGTTCACCACCGGGGAGGAGGGCTCGCGCTGGAGGGTGTGTTTGGGCGAGGTCAGCGCGAGGGCGTCTGGCGCGCTTGGCACCCTCGGGGCGGGATGAGCTCTGAGGTGAGCTGGCGTCGCGGCGCGAGGCATGGCGTGGAGCGTCGCTGGTACCGCTCCGGCTCCTTGCGCGTCGAAGGGGACTGGGTCGATGGGTTACGTGAAGGCGATTGGACCGAGTACGGCCGCGGGGGGCGGATCTCTTCGGAGGGGGAATATGCGGCTGGTCTACGAACCGGGGCCTGGAAGTTGATGCACACCGAGGGCGGCCTGAGGGCTGAAGGGACCGTCGTCGAGGGCCTCCTGGAAGGTTGGTGGGTTCATTATTGGCAGAACGGGGTGAAGCGTGCCGAAGGAGAGATGAGAAGGGGCCGTCAAGAAGGCCCTTGGAAGTTCTGGCATCAAGATGGATCTAGGGATCGCGAGGCAACTGGCATTTATGCAGATGACCAGCGTGACCCAGGCGAGAGCCCTGGAAACCTCCTGACAGGCGCTTGAGCCTCTCCTGGGTCAGCGCCGCAGCTTCTCTGAGTCTGCACCCACACAATCAACCCTCTTTCGTAGGATCACCCGCCATGATCACGACGACGTCCCTCTATCTCATCTTGCTCTCAGGCCTCGCGGGGGCCTCTGAGCCCGCGTCCGGCTCGCTCCAAGACCCTCCGAAAGAGGTGTCAGACATGGACGGGCCCGGTGAGTTGATCGTGATCTATCACGAGAACGGCAAGAAGGCTCGCGAGGGCCGGATCTGGAAGGGTCGACGCCACGGCTTCTGGCGCGCTTGGCATGAGAGCGGCGAGCTCGCTTACGAGGGCCACATCGAGAACTATCAGCGCGTCGGGGTCTGGAAGAACTATTACCAGAGCGGGGCGCTCCGCTCTGAAGGTCTGATCGAGGACGGGCGCCCCTCCGGGGCCTGGGAGACTTGGTACGCCAACGGTGAGAAGAAGAGCGAGGGCGTCTACGTCTGGGGCATGCGTGAGGGGCCTTGGATGCATTACCAGGCGAACGGGGTGAAGCACTCTGAGGGGTCCTTCGTAGAGGACTACAAGGAGGGCAACTGGGTTCACTACAACCTCGACGGGGAGCGCCTGTCAGAGGGCCCCTTCTATCGTGGGAAGAAGCACGGGGTGTGGCGACGCTGGCACTCCAAGGATCAGCGCATGTTTGAGGGCTCTTTTAACGAGGACCTCGAGGACGGCGCTTGGACGCGCTGGCACTCAAACGGTCAGGTCGAGGCGCGCGGAACGTATCTCCTCGGGAAGGAAGACGGCGCTTGGACTGCTTGGTACGAGAGCGGTCAGAAGCAGTTTGAGGGGTCCTTTGTCGGCGGCAAGCGCTCTGGGGCGTGGACGCGCTGGTACGCCAGCGGGCAGAAGCAGACTCAGGGTGAGTACCTCGCGGGGAAGCCGCACGGCCGGGTCACCGTCTGGTATCGAGACGGCTCGGTCCACGCCGACGAGTCGGGTGAGTACGTCAACGGGACGAGAGTGAGGCCCTGATGCGCGCCTTCGTCGCTAAAGCTTGGGCTGTCGCGCTGCTCGCTACGATCGGCCTCGGTCAGACCGAGCTCCGCTTCGCCCCTGAGGAGGGCGTCGTGCTGCGCAGGAACTTTGAGGTGAAGCACTTCCTCGCGGTGACTCGCTCTGTAACGAGGGTCGGTGAGCGAGAGGAGGTTGGCCAGCGCACCTTTGATATCCGCAGCGAGGAGAAGATTCAGACAAGCGATCGGATCTTGAAGGTCTCTGATGGTCGCCCTGTCAGCTTTCGGAGGTACTTTGATCGCGCAAGCCTCGACGGCTTCGCTGAGCTGAGCGGAGCCGGCGGCGCGGTCAACCTTCGCGCGGTCGGGCTCAGTCGCTTGAAGGGGAAGAGCGTCATGTTCTCCTGGGTGCCAGATGACGCAGTCTTTGGACGGTACTTTGACGCTGCGGACGGCGTCGAGGAGGACCTCCGGGACATGCGCGAAGACCTGGACTTGCGCGGGTTCCTCCCTGACGCGCCCGTAGAGATCGGCGACTCTTGGAGCGTGCCTCCTCACGCCATGGGTGACGCGCTCTCTCCGTGCGGGATGCTCTCCTTCGACTTCTCCAAGAGCAAGAACATCAGCCTCGCCAGGACGCTGCGTCTCGGCACAGGCGGACACCTCTTCGAGCTCTTCAAGGGTGAGGTGGAGGGTGACGTGAGCGCTTCGCTCTCCTCTGTAGAGGACGTTGATGGCGCCGCGGTCGCGGTCGTCACGGTGAAGTGGGATATGGATACCACGTCGGACCTCACCTCTTTGGCGCGTCGCAACCGCGCAGTAGATGAGATGCAGTTCAAGAAGCAGCTCGTCGGCATGGTGGTTGGGCTCGCCTTGGAGGGCGAGGGGACCTTCCGATGGAACCTCGACGCTGGACACCTCCTGGATTACGAGTTCAGCTCAAAGGAGGACGTGCGGAGCTCCGTGACGACCCAGTTCGGAGAGGAGGGTGAGCTCCGCGAGGAGGTCTTAGAGATGGGCGGCCGTGTGGTCGCGACGGGTAAGGTCGAGCCGCGCGCCCGCTAGGGGCAGAAGTCAACCTTCATCCCATCTGAGAGGCCGACGCCCCAAGGGTCGCCGCTGTCCAAGAACCAGATCTGGTAGTGCCGGGTGGTCCCGGCCATCTGCGGGTCCACTTGGATGGGGCGCTCCGTCCACCCGAAGATCCCGAAGTGGAAGATCTGTTCACGCTGGATAGGGGGGGCGACGAGGAGGCTCCCGCCCATCAGCGGTCGGTCTTGAGCGGCGGGTCCAGAGAACAGGATCCCGAGCGAGTTAGGGGTCCCGCCGTATGTGCCGATCCGGAAGTCGTTCAGGGTCGCGCTCGGCCAGCTCGCCGCGTAGAGGCTCGGGAGCGACATCTGCGACGTCGTCTTGGCTACGCCGTAGGTCTCGACGTCAGCGCAGTGTTGCAGCGCTGGGTCGAAGGGGAAGGCGTTGGAGAGGTCTGAGTGCGCGGAGCCGGGGAGCTTGACGAGTATGTCGCCCGGCCCTGCGTCCAGCGGGATGGTGCAGGTGATCTTGGTCCCAGCGTCAGTGGAGGCGAGGCTGGTGACCTCCAGCGGGTCTCCTGTGGAGGTGCCCGTGGCGCGGGTAAACCAGATGGAGTTGCCTTGGGGGGCGAAGTTCTCCCCGATGACGGTGACTGTGTTCGTGCTGGGTAGCTCGTAGGTCGTGATGCGCGGCTTCTGTGCGCTTGCCACCCCGTAGAGAGCTTGGAGTCCGAGTCGGTCGTCTTCCTCGATAGACCGGAAGTTACTCTCCTCGAGGGAGGCCGAGGCGAACATGGGCGCGTCGAAGTCGGCAGAGTGGCCGAGCCCTAAGGCGTGCCCGAACTCGTGGGCGGCGACTCCTTGGAGGTCGCGGTGGCCATCGATGTTGGGCGGCAGCTGAGGGCCGTCGTGCCAGATCACAGGGTCCTCGTAGAAGCGGATCCTCCAGCCGTCAGAGATGGGGAGCTCGGTGAAGGCCAGGACACCGCCGCCGAACCCGCCCAGCTCGCTCACGATGTTGTCATTGGTTCCGCCAGGGGAGTCTGCCAAGCCTTGCCACGTGGGGTCGAAGTTGGCGCCACCGGAGCCGATGTCGAGGGGCTGAGTGGGGTCTCCGCCGCCGTTGCCGTGGAGCTCACTGCCCCACTCCACATACGCCTTCCAGATCGCTAGGGGAGCCCCGGTCGCGCCTGGGAAGGAGAGGTCTGTTGACGGGTTGTTGTTCGCCTCAGGGTCGCTGAAGTTGTTGTAGACGCGGAAGTCGCGCTGGTTGATGTCTAAGGACCCCCCTAGGTGCGTCCATGCCTTCAGCGGCGAGGGCATGAGCAGGGTCGCCGCGAGCGCTGAGGCCGCGGCTGCAGGCAGGTAGCGGGTGCAGCGCATAGCGATAGGCCTTATAGGCCATC
>JAKVCE010000019.1 GCA_022447405.1 Planctomycetota bacterium
GCTGCTTCTTCTCCAAGAGGCCCCAGGAGGCCACCTGTGAGCAGCCTCGAGCCGAGCAAAAAACTAAGCGCTCAGAAGCGACGAAACCCCTTAACACGCTTAATACCCGCTTGCTTGCGACGCGCCTCGATCTCCGACAGGTCCTGCAGGCGCTGCGCCTCCTCGAGGGCAGCCTTCGCCTTCGCCAGCGCCGCCTGCGTTGCCGCAGGGGCAGGCTGTGCCGCTCCCGTCGCCGCTGCAGTAGGCCAGGCCAGGTCCGGCGCTGCCGCCGCCACAGCTCGTGTCGGTGATCTCCAGATCATCGATCGCCGCCTCCACGATGGAGCCGCTGCCGAGGTCGCTGGCGAGGAAGCGCAGCTGCACGGTGGCGGTGGGCGCGACGATGTCGCTCACTTGGAAGGAGTGCTGGTTCCAGCCTCCCGAGGTGCCGGGACCTGAGGGCCCGACGACCTCGACGTCGCTCCACGAGGAGCCGCCGTCATTCGAGATCTGAACGACGAAGGTGTCCGCGTTGGGGCTCGCGCCCTGGTCGTTGGAGTACCAGCGCCAGTAGCTGACGGCCGGATCTGTCGAGCTCGAGAGGTCATAGACCGGCGAGTAGAGCGTGGTCGTTCCGCCGTCCACGTCGTTCTCACCCAGGCTGCCGCCCGAGGAGCCCTGACCCGTGACGAAGCAGAGGCTGCCGCTCGTGGTGTGGTCGTCTTCAGGCTGCGCAGCCGTCCCGAGGGGATCGACACGAGTCCACTGACCGGTGGTCGCCGAGTCAGAGGCGTCGCCAGCGACCCAGCCGCTGTCGCTCTCGAGGTCGTCCTCTGCGATCGTCACCAGGAGGATGGCCTCAGAGTCATAGGTGTCGCTCGGCGCTCCAGCGGGGGCTGAGTGTGTCCCACCAGCGGAGAGGTCAAAGCTCACGTACCAGTCGATGGTCGCGCCGCAGGTGACGGCAGGGAAGCTCACCTCGTGCACGCCGGGGGCCGTGTCGGTCATGGAGACCTGAGTCCACTGGCCGGCGTCCTCGACGTGGAGGACACCAGAGCTCGCGACCGCAGTGTCGGTGCCAGGGCTCGTGTTGACCACGAGGCTGGTGCCGCCTGAGGGGTCGATTGTGTCAGGACGCCCAGAGGGGAAGTTGATGAAGAGGGGCGGCGGGGTGCCGGGACCCTTGACCGGGACGGTCAGCGCGCTCGAGACGCCGGGCTCATACATGCCCATCGTGGCGGTGACGTCTTGGGGTGCAGAGGCGGTGGTGAAGCCGAAGCTGTAGGTCGTGCCCCAGCGGATGGCGTTCCCGTTCGGGTTCTGCGCGTAGGTCTCGGTGCACTCCCACTTGATCTCCCCACCGGAGATGCTGTGGGTCCAGTTCGTGTTGTCCTGGAGCTCACCGGAGTGGTATTCGACGTCGTTGAAGTAGACGTCCGTGAGCTGCGCGTTCGAAGTGACCGGGATCGAGAAGTCGCCGCAGCCCTGCTCAGAGTTCAGGTTGTAGACGGCGTAGTGGTAGGAGTAGGTCCCGTCGCCGTTGTCGACGACGTTGTGTCCGACGAAGTAGTAGCCGTTGATGCCAGCTCCGGCCTCGTTCAGGTTCGTGACCTTGGTCACGACGACGCTGTTCTCCTCAGCGCGCCAAGCGTAGGGGGGTGCCATCCCGACGTTCGTGGGACCGTCACCGTCGATGTTCGTGATCGAGACGACGTCCAGCTTTCGCCAGGAGGAGTTGTTGGCCGCGTTGCCGAAGCTGTGGTCGTGCTCAGAGATGTAGAGGCTCGATCCGAAGTACACGGCGCCGGCGTTCTGGTTGGGGTCGATGTCCTCCTCGTAAACCTGCAGGCGGCCGCGGATGGCGCTGGGGCCGGAGGGGCTGCTGTAGGGGTACTGGATCTGGCCCGAGGTCGGGCTGATCTCGTGCTTCGGGCCGCCGCTCGAGCCGTCGTTCAAGGTCGCCCAGTATGTGTCAGCGCAGCCGATCCCGAGGGTGCTGCAGGGCGTGGACTGGCAGCTCCCGCAGCCGGGCTCGCTCACCGCGCAGAAGCCGTGCTTGAGCCAGCTCTGACCGATCTGCTCGAAGCGTCCGTCCTTGAGGCGGTACATGCTCTGACCGATGACGGGGTGGTTCGTGTTGTTCGACTGCCAGAGGACCGTCTGGTTGCCGATGTTGCAGGACTGCGTCGCCAGGCTGTAGGCGCGGATCCCGCCGGAGGTGCCCCAGTAGTGGATGTCGTTCGTGTCGTTGCCGTCGACGCCGAGCTGGTGCACGACGATGTCCGGACCTTGCGATTGTGCTTGGAGAGAGCCCGCGAAGAGCAGGCAGGCGACAGCTGCGCTCGCCGCGATGTTATGGAGTTTCATGGTTGGTCTTTCGTTGTGAATGCCGTCTGAGGGTGGCTTGGGTCGCCTCAGTCTAGAGGCATGCGCCCCGCATGGGGGCATGAAGTCGTGGCGCGTTGGGGCGCGCCACGTTTTGGTTTCGTACGGGGGAGCCCTTAGGCCTCCCAGGTGATCTCGTATCCGTTGGTGAGGTTGAAGCCCGCTCCACATGGGGAGAGGTTCGGGTCCCGGTACCAGTTCTGGTAGCGCTTCAGGTCACCGGCAGAGCAGCCGCCCTGGGAGGAGATGTTCAAGCTCGTCTGGGCAGCGCCGGTCGAGTCAGGGAATCGGACCTGGAGGCGGACGACCCCGCCGCCGGAGCATCGCAGTCCGTCGCCGAAGGTCACCCCCGCGCCGCCGTTGACTGCGTTGTTGCCTTGGAAGAAGAGGCAGGGCTGGTTCGGGAGGAGGTCGGTGGACTTCAGCACGAGGGTGTCGCTCGTGACGCTCGCGATCCCCTCGCCGTCGAGGGTCCCGCCTGTGCCGGAGCCGTTCGCGCAGCCGCCGCCGTTGGAGGAGTTGTTGCCGCAGGGGCAGCTGGTGCCGTTTCCGTCGCCGGGGCAGTAAGCGGACCCAGGGTTGCAGGTCTCGCAGGCCGGATCGCAGGTGTACTGTTCGATCGTGAAGTTGCCCGGGCCCGCAGTGGAAGAGGCCGGGAAGGTCCCCATCTGGATCATGTAGGTGCTGCCGCTCGTGACGTCCCAGTCGATCTGGGAGGTGTACGGGTAGAACGGGCAGGAGGGGCATTGGACGTCATCGTTGCACGCGAGGCTCGTTCCGAAGGTCGGGCACGCGCTCCCGGGGTAGACGGCGACCTTTGAGTCGATCTGGTTCCCGGTGCATGTCGAGAGGCGGGCGGTCCCAGTGAAGTCTGAGGTCCAAGCGAACCAGACGTCGAAGTCGATGGGAGTGCCGCCGTTGAAGGTGCAGATGAGCTCTGCCTGACCTTCGATGCCTGAGGTGGCCGTGGTGAGGTCGAAGGGGAAGCTGCCCGTTCCGCTGATCGCGGTGGGGTTGGAGCAGTCGTCGTTGCTGAGCGGCTGGAAGACGCTGATGTCGAAGCTGCCCGTCCCGCCTGCGGCGCCGGGGAAGGTCCCGACCTGAAGCATGTAGGTGGAGCCAGCCGTGCCTGTGAAGGTCACCTGCGACTGGAGAGCGCAGTAGTCATCGTTGCAGGCGAGGATGGCGCCGGCCGTCGGACAGGCGGAGCCGGGATAGACCGCGATCTTCGTGTCCGTTGAGGTGAGGTTGCAGGTCTCGAATTGGAAGGTGTCGTTCGAGGGGCAGGTCCATGAGAACCAGACGTCGTTGTCGACGGCGGAGGAGCCGAAGGCGTAGCAGCTGTACTCGTTCTGCCCCTCGGTCCCCGTGGTCGCGGTCTGGTTGTTGAAGGGGAAGGTCCCGACTCCGGAGATAGCGTCGGGGCTGTTGCAGTCATCGTTCGTCGCTGCGACCGCCGCGGAGATGCTGATGTTTCCTGAGCCCGCCGCTGCGCCAGGATAGGTCCCGACCTGGAGGGTGTAGGTCACCCCGGAGGTGGCGGCGATCGTGATCTGGCTCTGGAGGCCGCAGGTGTCGTCGTTGCAGGCGATCGCAGTGCCAGGCGTCGGGCAGCCGTTGCCAGCATAGGCGGCGATCTTCGTGTCTGTCGTCGTCTGGGTGCAGGTCTCGATGATGAAGGTGTCCGTCGTCGCCGCGGTCCATGCGAACCAGACGTCGCTGTCGACAGCGGAGCTGCCGAAGGCGTAGCAGAGCGTCTCTGACTGGCCCTCAGCTCCTGTGGTCGCCGCTGTCTGGTTGAAGGCGAACAGCCCCTCGCCGTTGATGGCGTCGGGGGTGCTGCAGTCATCGCTGCCACCGATCACGAGGCCCTGGGTGTTTGCGCCGAGGCTTCGCGCAGAGGGCGGAGTCATCGCGGCTGCCCGCTGAAGGAGCTGCTTGGAGGCGGGCTTCTGCCCTTGGGCCATGACAGTGGTCGTTCCAGAGAGGAGCAGAGCTGCGAAGAGGACAGTGCGCATAGGGGCCTCGGGTGTTACCGGGTGCTGGTTTCTAGCGGCGGCCCCTTCGGGGGCCGCACCCCTCAAGGCTAACGCGAATTCTCGGGGACGTGCGGATTCCGCCTCCGCACACCTCTCACGGTCTCCTGAGCAGGGGCCAGGACTTCAAAGAGCGGCTCGCAGGTCCCAAACGCGAGCGCGGCGCCACCCGCGAAGGAGACGCCGCGCTGTTTGCCCCGCGCGCTGACGGCGCGCAGAGCTCGTTGAGGTGTGGGCTACGGCAGCCAGGTGATCTCGTAGCCGTTCGACAGGTTGAACAGCGACCCGCAGGGGGAGAGGACGGGGTCGCGGTACCAGATCTGGTAGCGCTTCACGTCGCCAGCGGCGCAGTTGCCCTTCTCCGAGATGCTCAGGCTCGTCTGAGCGTTCCCGCTGCCGTCAGGGAAGCGCACCTGCAGTCGGATGACTCCACCGCCAGCGCAGCGCAGGCCGTCGCCGAAGTGGATCCCATCACCGCCGTTGATCGCGTTGTTCCCTTGGAAGAACAGGCAGGGCTGGTTCGGGAGCAGGTTCGTCGACTGCAGCACGAGCGTGTCGTTCGAGACGCTCGCGTCACCGATGGCCCCGAGGGTGCCGCCGTTGCCGGAGCCGTTGGCGCAGCCGCCGCTGCTCGAGCCGGTGTTGCCGCAGGGGCAGATGGTGCCGCCGGAGTCGTCCCCGATGCAGTAGGCGAGGCCAGGCTCGCAGGGGTTGCAGGCGACGTCGATGGTGAAGGTGCCATCTCCAGATCCGGACGTTGAGAACGCGCCGAATTGCAGGAGGTAGGTGGAGCCGTTCGTAGCCGAGAAGGTGATCTCGGACTGCAGGCCGCAGGTGTCATCGTTACAGGCCAGGCTCGTGCCCGGAACGGGGGGGCAGACGCCGCCGGGGTGGGCGGAGATCTTCGTGTCCCAGCTCATGCCGCAGGCTGAGACCGTCGCGATGCCAGTGCCTTGTGAGGTCCACTGGAACCAGACGTCGTTGTTCACGGCGCTGGTGCCGAAGGCGTAGCAGAGGGCCTCGTTCTGAGCGTCGATGCCAGTCGTCGCCCCGCAGGTCGCGAAGGACGCGCCGGTGGTGTCGACGGTGAACGCGCCGCTTCCAGAGATGACCTGGGCGGTCGCGCACTCATCGTGCGGGTGCGCCGGGGGAGCTGCGAACGGCTCCACCGTGAAGGAGCCGATCCCGCCGGTGGCGCCGGGGAAGGTCCCGACCTGGATCATGAACTGGCTGCCGGTCGTGGCGTTGAAGTAGACCTCAGAGGCGAAGCCGTTCGCCGCGCAGCTCGTGCAGCCGCTGCTCATGTCGTCGTTGCAGTCGAGGGCGGTGCCTGCCGCGGGGCAGGAGCCGCCGGCGTACACCGCGATCCTCGTGTCGACGGACTGACCTGTGCACGTCGTCACGCGTCCGCCTCCTGTGAAGTCCGAGGTCCACTGGAACCAGATGTCGTTCTCGACAGCAGAGGTGCCGAAGTCGTAGCAGATGGACTCGTTCTGACCTTCCGCGCCGGTGCTGGCGAGGCTGTTGTCGAAGTTGAACGTGCCCGTACCTGCGATGACCACGGGGGTAGAGCAGTTGTCCTCAGGCGGGAGGATGATCGGGAAGATGTTGAGGCTCCCCGTCCCGAAGCCAGTGGTAGAGAAGGAACCCACCTGGAAGGTGTAGGTAGAGGCTTGGGTCGCGGAGAACCAGATCCCTGACTGGAGCCCGCAGTTGTCGTCATTGCAGCCGATCGCGCTGCCGGGGGTGGGGCAACCTGTCCCTCCATACACTGCGATCTTCGAGTCGAGGGAGGTGAAGTTGCAGGTCTCGACGGAGTAGGTGTCCGTCGTCGGAGCGGTCCAGGAGAACCAGACATCGTTGCTGATCGCGCTGGTGCCGAAGGCGTAGCAGATGAACTCAGTCTGTCCCTCCGCGCCGGTCGTCGCGGTCGTCGTGTCGAAGGGGAAGAGGCCCGTGCCCGTGAGGGTGGTCGGGTTCGAGCAGTCGTCGTTCTGCGCCGGGGTGAAGACGGAGATGTCGAAGCTGCCCGTGCCTCCGGTCGCGCCCGGGAAGGTGCCGATCTGGAGCATGTAGGTCGATCCAGCGGTGCCGGCGAAGCTCATCTGGGACTGCAGGCCGCACAGGTCGTCGTTGCAGGCGATGCTGCTTCCGATCGTCGGGCAAGCGCCACCGGTGTAGGCCGCGATCTTCGTGTCGGTCGACGTGATGTTGCACGTCTCGACGCGGAAGGTGTCGTTCGAGGGCGCGGTCCAGCTGAACCAGACGTCGTTGTCGACGGTGGAGGAGCCGAACTCATAGCAGAGGTACTCGTTCTGGCCCTCAGCACCCGTCGTCGCAGTGGTCTGATCGAAGGTGAAGACGCCCGTTCCGCTGATGGCGGTAGGGTTGTTGCAGTCGTCGTTCTGCGCAGGCGTGAAGGTGGAGATGTCAAAGCTGCCCGTGCCGCCGGTCGCTCCGGGGAAGGTGCCGATCTGCAGCATGTAGGTCGAGCCAGCCGTGCCAGAGAAGAAGAACTGGGACTGGAGCCCGCAGGTGTCATCGTTGCAGGCCAAGACGGTCCCCGCCGTGGGGCAGCCGCTCCCAGGCCAGGCTGCGATCTTGGTGTCAACCGATGTGATGTTGCAGGTCTCTACCTTGAAGGTGTCCGTCGTGGGGGCCGTCCAGGCGAACCACACGTCGTTGTCGACGGCGGAGGAGCCGAAGTCGTAGCAGAGGTACTCGTTCTGACCCTCGGCGCCAGTCGTCGCCGCCGCGTTGTCGAAGGCGAAGACGCCCGTGCCGCTGATGGCGGCCGCGTTGGTGCAGTCATCGTTCGCGGCGGGGACGAGGGCCGTGATGTCGAAGGTGCCCGAGCCGCCGATCGCGCCAGGGAAGGTCCCGACCTGCAGCATGTAGCTCGAGCCAGCTGTCGCCTGAAGCTGAATGAACGACTGGAAACCACACGTGTCATCGTTGCACGTGATGCTCGTGCCGATCGTGGGGCAGCCGCCGCCAGGGTAGGCAGCGATCTTCGTGTCAGTCGAAGTCAGGTTGCAGGTCTGGATGTTGAAGGTGTCGGTCGAGGGCGCGGTCCACTCGAACCACACGTCGTTGTCGACGGTGGAGGAGCCGAAGGCGTAGCAGCTGTACTCGTTCTGTCCGTCCGCGCCGGTCGTGGCTGCGGTCTGGTCGAACGCGAAGGCGCCCGTGCCGCTGATGGCGTCAGGCGTGCTGCAGTCGTCGCTGCCTCCCACGACGACGTTCTGGCTCGTCGTGTTGGCGTTGCGGGCTCCCGGCAGGGTGTTCGGCAGCATGCCTTGCTTCGTGGGCTTACCCACGGGCACCTTGACCTGAGGCGTCTTGACCTGCGGGGCGGGCTTGGTCAGGGGCGCGGGCTTCTGGGTCTGGGCAGTGGCGCTGGTTGCGCCGATCGCAAGGACGAGAGCGAGGAACGAGAATCGCATGGGAGCTCCGGTGTTTCTTGGTGTGGGGTCGACTCGATGAAGTCTGTCACGAGCTGCTGGCTAGACCAGGCAACTCAGAGACGAGGGTACCCTAGATCTCAGGAGAATTGTCTCAGCTCGCAGGGAACCCCTCCTAAAGCTGCCCTTATGCGGGCGAGAGATCGCCAGCTCCCACAGCTCCCACGGAGAACCAACGAACGGGAGGAGCTAGGCGGTCACCGGCGTTATCCTCCGAGCAGCCGAGGGGCGCTATGAGACTGGAGTGGATCAACAAGCTGCGACCGCTGCTCCTCTTCGGGGTCGCGCTCTCCTGTCAGGCTCTCGACCCACAGACGGGCGGCCGGCCCAACGTGCTCCTCATCATGGTCGATGACCTGGGCTGGATGGACCTCGGCTTCCAGGGCAACGAACAGATCGACACCCCGAACTTGGACCGCTTGGCCCGCGAGGGGCTGCGCTTCACGGACGCCTACGCAGCCGCTCCGGTCTGCTCTCCTGCGAGGGCCTCGCTGTTGACGGGCATGGCCCCCGCTCGCTTGGGCATCACGAACCACGTCCCGGAGAGCCCGCGCTTCGCTCCAAAGGGCGCGCCCTTCGTCGCCGCGCCGACCTTGAACTACCTCCCGACCGAGCACGTGACCCTCGCGGAGCGCTTGGGGGAGGCTGGCTATTCGACGCCCTTCGTGGGCAAGTGGCACCTCTGCGGAGACTGGTCCCATCGAGACGGCGGCGCTGGCGATCCGGCGTATCACCCGGAGCGACAAGGCTTCGAGTTGAACATCGCGGGCTGCGCGCGCGGCGGCCCCACCACGTACTGGGACCCGTACAACATCCACGCCATCGAATCGAACACGCCGGGGGAGTACCTCCCGGACCGGCTCGCCCGCGAGGTGATCGGCTTGCTGCGAGAGCGCGTGGATGACCCCTTCTTCCTCTGCTGGTGGCCATACACTCCGCACTATCCGCTGGAGGCGCCGCCGGAGCTCGTGGAGAAGTACGAGGCCCGCGGCGTGGGGCCGGGGATTAAGAACACGACCTATGCGGCGATGGTCGAGGCGATGGACGCGTCGATCGGTCGCGTGCTCGATGAGCTGGATCGGTTGGAGCTCGCTGAGGAGACCTTGGTCATCTTCCTCTCGGACAACGGCGGCTGGGACGGGGTCTGTGACAACAGGCCGCTCAAGGCTGGGAAGGGCTACCTCTACGAGGGAGGGATCCGCGTGCCGCTCGTGATCCGCTGGCCTGGTCGCGCAGCGCCGGGGGTCTCCTCGACGCCGGTGGTCTCGACGGATCTCTTCGCGACCGTCCTCGAGGCCGCAGGTTTGGAGCCGACGCCCGACACGCCCTTGGATGGGGAGAGCCTCGTGCCTCTCTTCGACGGGGAGGGAGCGCTCAAGCGCGACGCGATCTTCTTCCACTACCCGAACTACGCCTTCCACGGCGGGAACCGCCTCGGCGGGGCGGTTCGTTCAGGCCCCTGGAAGCTCATCGAGAACTTCTACGATGGCTCGCTGGAGCTCTACGACCTGGAGGCCGACATCGGCGAGCGCTCGAACGTGGCCGGGGCGCACCCCGAGACGGCGACCGCGCTCGTCGAGATGCTGCGCGGCTGGCGCGCCGAGGTCGGCGCGAAGATGCCGATGAGGCTCCCCGGCGCTCAGCCTTCGCGGGCGGCGTCAGCCGCCTCGAGCTCCGGGTAGGTCTTCGGGTACTCGACGGTGTAGGGCTCATAGCCCTCGGGGCGCTTGAGCGGCCAAGGCAAGACGCTCGCGCGCTCAGCCCAGGCGTCGTAGGCGGCTGTCATGTTTGCCAAGCGCTCGGGCTCCTCCTCTGCGAGGTCATGGGTCTCGCTGCGGTCGCTGGAGAGGTTGAAGAGCTGCCAGGGCTTGTTGTGTCTCGCGACGAGCTTCCAGTCTCCGTCCCGTACCGCGCGGTTCCCCTCGTGCTCGAAGAAGATCGGCGTTCCACGCTCAAGCTCTTCGCCGCGGAGGAGCGGGAGGAGGGAGACGCCCTCGAGCGCGCCGACCTCTTCGTCCGCGTGGCGGGACGGGTAGCGCGCGCCAGCGAGCTCATAGAGCGTCGGGGCGACGTCGATCAGGTGGCAGGGCTCGTGGTAGATCGCGCCCGTATCTTTGAGTCCCGCTGGCCAGTGGGCGATGAAGGGGGAGGCGATCCCGCCCTCGTGCACCCAGTGCTTGTAGAGGCGGAAGGGCGTGTTGGACGCGTTGGCCCAGCCCTTGCCATAGGTGAGGAAGTAGCCCTCTCGCCCGCCGACCATCTCGTCTGGGCTCCCGCCCATGAGCCCGCCCTCGGCGCAGCCGCCGTTGTCGGCGAAGAAGAGGATGAGGGTGTCTTCAAATGCCCCGACCTCTTTGAGCGTCGTGACGAGGCGACCCACGTTCTGATCCATCCTGTCGACCATGGCGGCGTAGATCGCCATGCGGTGAGCGAGGACCCCTCTGCGCTCGGGATCTGTCTCCTCCCAAGCCTTGACGTCGAGCGGCGAGAGCTCACAACCCTGGTCCAGGACGCCGAGCTCCTTCATGCGCGCGTGGCGGGCGGCGCGCATGGGCTCCCAGCCCGAGTCGTACTTGCCGCGGTAGCGCTCGATGTCTTCATCCGGCGCGTGCATCGGCCAGTGCGGCGCGGTGAAGGAGAGGTAGAGGACGAAGGGGTCGTCGCTGCGCTCCTTCGACTCACGCACATAAGAGATCGCCGCGTCGGTGAAGGAGTCCGAGGAGTAGAAGTCTTCGCCGGGCGCGACGGGTCGTCGGCCTTCCATCAGCAGCTTGTCCGGGTGCGGCTTGAAGTGGTTGCTCGCGCCTCGGACGATCCCGTAGAAGCGCTCGAAGCCGCGATCCAGCGGCCACATGCCGGGGAAGGTCCCGACGTGCCACTTGCCGGCCAGGAGGGTCCGATAGCCCGCTTGTGCGAGGACCTCTGCGAAGGTGACCGAGGAGCGGTTGAGCGCGCCGGTGTAGGAGGGGTGCCCGTAGTCTTGGCCGCGCGCACCCGTCTCGCTGGTCATCCAGCCGAGCCCCGCCTGGTGCGCATAGCGACCCGTCAGGAGGCTCGCCCGCGTCGGGCAGCAGCGGCCGGTGTTGTAGAACTGCGTGAGGCGCACGCCGTCTGCGGCGAGCTGGTCTAGGTGGGGCGTCGCGATCTCACCGCCGAAGCAGCCGATGTCGCTGTAGCCCATGTCGTCCGCCATGATGACGACGAGGTTGGGGCGAGGCGCGGCTTGGGCTGTCGCGACGCCCGCGAGGGCTGCGAGGAGCCACACATGGGGGATTTGTCGATGTCTCACGCGCTCCAGACTACGGTCCCAGCGCCCTCCGACTAGAATCGAGTCATGAAGATTGAGCGCATCGAGGTCTTCCGGGTGGAGCTTCCCCTCCACGAAGGGAGCTACAACTGGTCCGGCGGGAAGTCCGTCGAGGTCTTCGACTCAACGGTCGTGAGGCTGACTGCGGATGACGGCACCACCGGGCACGGGGAGGTCTGCCCCTTGGGGCCCGCTTACCTCGCCTCCTACGCGGAGGGTGCGCGCGCGGGGATCCGTGAGCTCGCGCCCGACCTCATCGGCTGTGACCCCACGAGGCCGGCCGTCCTCGCGCGGCGGATGGACAAGCTCCTGAAGGGGCACCCCTACGCGAAGTCGGCCATCGACGTCGCCTGCTGGGACCTCTTCGGGAAGGTCTGCGGTCAGCCGGTGAGCGAGCTCCTCGGCGGTCGATACGGCGACGACTTCGTCCTCTACCGAGCGATCAGCCAAGAGGACCCGGGCCAGATGGCTGAGAAGGTCGCGGGCTACAAGAGCGAGGGCTACTCACGCTTCCAGCTCAAGGTCGGCGGCGACCCGGAGGTCGACATCGCGCGCATCAAGGCGGTGCGAGAGGTGCTCGACACGACCGACGCCCTCATCGCCGACGCGAACACGGGCTGGCTTGCGCACGACGCCGCGCGGGTCGTGCGCGGAGTGCGCGACGTCGACGTCTACATCGAGCAGCCCTGCGAGCGCTACGAGGACTGCCTCTCGATCCGACGCCGCACCGACCACCCCTTCATCCTGGACGAGAACATCGAGGACATGTCTTCGCTCCTGCGCGCTAAGGCGGACGACGCCATGGACGCCGTCAACGTGAAGATCTCCAAGTTCGGCGGGCTCACGAAGGCCTCCCTGGCGCGGAACTTCTGCGTCGAGGCGGGCCTCGGCCTCACGATCGAGGACACCTGGGGCGGCGACATCGTCACGGCGGCGATCTCCCACCTGGCTCACTCGACCCCGACCGAGCACCTCTTCACCTCCACGGACTTCAACAGCTACGTCACGGTCTCCATCGCCGACGGCGCGCCGCAGCGCAAGGACGGCCGGATGGCGGCCTCGAGCGCACCCGGCCTGGGTGTCGAGCCCCGCGCGGACGTGCTCGGTGATGCGGTCGCGGACTTCTCCTGAACGCTCGCTTTGAAGAGACAAACACTAGCCCTCGCGCTCCTCGCCCTCTCGTCTCTCGCCTCTTCCATGGCGGCGGGCGGTGGTGATGGTGAGGCGAAGGCTGAGCGCTTCTCCTTCGACGAGGGCGTCGAGTACATGGTGAAGGTCTCGAAGGAGTGGCGCGATGAGCGCGAGTGCGTGACCTGCCACACGAACGGCTGGGGGCTCGCGGCGCAGCCGGTAATCTCGCCTGGCTCGGAAGAGGTCGCGGACGGAAGGGCCTTCGCGCAGGGCTACTTGATGGGCTTCATCAAGGGGGACTCCAAGCCCGGCGGTCAGTACGGGAGTGTGGAGGGCAAGGTGGCGACAGCGGCCTTCTTGGCGCTGAGCGACGCGCGGAGCAGCGATGAAGTACACGAGGCGACGCGGGCTGGGCTCGATCACGCCTGGGAGCTCCTCGATGACAGCGGGACTTGGGAGTCCTGGCTGCAGTGCAACTGGCCTCCCTTTGAGTCAGACGCAGAGTACGGGCCGACGCTGATGCTCATCGCTCTAGGAGAACTGGAAGACGCAGCGAAGATCACGTCAGCTGACCGGCGCGCGACGAAGCGCATGCTCGATTACCTCAAGGCGAATGAGCCGATGAGTCTGCACGCGAAGGCCATGAGGCTCTGGGCCGCAGAGCACTGGTCCAAGGCGGCCCCGTCCAAGGATCGGCGGGCTTGGAAGAAGGAGCTCCTCGAGGCTCAGGCTGAGGACGGGGGCTGGTCCATGGCCTCACTCTCAGGGCCCGCGTGGAAGCGCGACGGGGGCGAGCCACAGACCACGACGAGTGAGGCCTATCCGACCGCCTTCAGCGTCTACGTCCTCCTCATGACCGGGGCGGAGCGCACGGACGATGCGGTGGCGGCGGGGCTCAAGTGGCTGCGCGCCAACCAGCGCGAGGGCGGCGACTGGTACACGCGCTCGCCGCGGCGTGACGGCAAGCACTACATCAGCCGCAGCGCGACGGCCTTCGCCCTGATGGCGCTCGCGGAGGAGGAGTAGCCCGTGGGCGCCGCGCGCTTCGGCTCGAGGCTCGGGATGATGCTCGCCATGCTCGGCATGGCGGTCGGCACCGGGAACATCTGGCGCTTCCCGCGCATCGCCGCGCAGAACGGCGGGGGTGAGTTCCTCGTCGCCTGGGTCGTCTTCCTCTTCGCCTGGTCGATCCCCTTGGTGCTCCTCGAGTTCGGCATGGGGCGCAAGCTCCGCTGCGGGCCGATCCGCGCCTTCGGGACCTTGCTCGGACCGCGCTTCGCCTGGATGGGCTCCTTCTGCGTCTTCGTGACAGCGGCGATCGCCTTCTACTACTCGGTCGTCGCGGGCTGGACCTTCCGCTTCGCCGGCGCCTCGCTCATGGGCGAGCTGCAAGGCACGGAGCCAGAGGCCTTCTGGGAGTCCTTCACGACCTCCTGGTGGCCGATCCTCCCGCACGCTCTCGCGGTGGGCTTCGCGACGGTCGTCGTCGCGCGCGGTGTGAACTCGATCGAGCGCGTCGCGAAGGTGCTCATGCCTGCGCTCCTCGTGCTCGTCTTGATCCTCACGGGGAGGGCCCTGACGCTCCCCGGTGCGGGAGACGGGCTGGACTTCCTCTTCAGCGTGGACTGGAGCGCGCTCGGGAACGCGCGGCTCTGGGTGGAGGCGCTGACTCAAAATGCTTGGGACACGGGCGCAGGGTGGGGGCTCGTCCTCTGCTACGCCGCGTACCTCCGAGAGAAGGAGGACACGGTCCAGAACGCCTTCGTCTTGCCCACAGCCAACAACCTGATCTCGCTCATCGCAGGGGTGATGGTGATGTGCACCGTCTTCTCCATGGTCACAGACGCAGCAGCGCGAGAGGAGATCTTCAAGGAGACCAACGCCGGCCTCACCTTCATCGAGATGCCCAAGCTCTTCGGAGAGATGCTCGGCGGCCGCTGGCTGATGGTGCTCTTCTTCTCCGCCCTCGCTGTCGCCGCCGTGACGAGCCTGATCTCGATGTTCGAGGTCGTCTCGCGCGCTCTCGTCGACGCAGGGGTGGAGCGCACCCGCGCGGTCTACACCGTCGGGGCTGCGGTCTTCCTCTTCGGGTTGCCCTCGGCCGTGTTCATCGACTTCCTCGACAACCAGGACTGGGTGTGGGGCGTCTCCCTGATGCTCTCGGGTCTCTTCTTCGCCATCGCGGGGATCGCTTGCAAGCCCAAGAGCTTCCGCGAGGAGCACCTGAACCACGCGGACTCCAAGTGGCGCGTCGGCCGCTGGTGGGACTTCGTGATCGGGGTCCTCGTCCCAGTCCAAGCGGTCGTGCTCTTCGTCTGGATGCTCGTCCAGGCCGCAGGCTGGGAGGAGGACTGGCTCGACCCCTTCGGGAAGACGAACGTGGGCACGGTGCTCTTCCAGGTGGGGCTCGTCTTCTTGGGCTTGATCCTCGCGAACCGCTGGATCGCTCAGCGCTCGATGCCTGAGGAATGAGCGGGAGTGAGCGCTGCAGCAGCTCAGTGAACGATCCTCGCCGCTTGGGTTAACCTAGCCGCTCGCTCGTTCAGCGCCCCCGTGACGATGGAATACACAAGAGAGGCAACGCTCATAGCCCGCGCCGCCGCGCTGGTGCTCCTCACAGGAGGCATCGCTGTAGGCCAGTCGGAGGAGGAGCCGGGAGCGCAGGCTGAGGAGACGGCTCGCCCCTCGCTCCAAGAGCTGAAGGTGATCGGCTCGCTCTAGCTACCGAGCGCGCGAGCTCCAAGGCGGCGATCCCGCAGAGCCCAGCTCGGACCTCCAGACCTTCGAACGAGACATCAAGCCGATCCTCGCGGCGGCCTGCTTCACGTGCCACGGAGAAGAGAAGCAGAAGGGCGGCGTCCGCATCGACGCGCTGGACCCAGACCTGTTCGAGGGGAGCGATGTGGACTGGTGGCTTGAGGTCCTTGGCGTCCTGACCAACGCGGAGATGCCTCCCGAGGACGCCGCTCCGCTCACGGATGAGGATCGAAACAAGGTGATCGAGTGGTTGTCGGCGGAGATCCAGGCCGCCTCCTCTGCGCGTCGCGCGACGGCAGAGCACTCCTCCTTCAGACGGATGGCTCGCTATGAGTACAACTACGCCCTGCAGGATCTCTTAGGGCTGCCCTTTGACTTCGCAGAGGATCTGCCGCCGGATCCGATCTCAGAGGACGGCTTCCAGAACAGCTCTGAGCACCTCCACCTCACCGCTCCACAGCTGCAGGCCTACATGGAGTCGGCTCGCAAGGCGCTCAGGTTGGCGACGGTCACAGGGGAGCGACCCGAGCTCGTCCGCTGGGGCATCACCATGAAGGACGCAGCGGCTCGCGAGTGGGAGCGGCAGGACCAGCAGCTCAACGGGATCCGTGAGGAGCACAAGGACGACCCAGAGAAGATGGAGGCTGAGCTGGAGCGCAAGATGGCCAGCTTCACCAACCGCCCAGGGGGCGTTCACTATGAGCAACTCTCTACGGAGAGGAAGGCTAGGCAGACCTGGGCCTATGACGGAGCCAGGTATGCGTGGGCGCCGGTGGAAGAGCTCCCCGAGCTGCCTCTCGCCTCCGACGAGATCGCGATCGTCCCGCCTGGGCATCGGATGATCGTTGAGCTGGGCAACCAGATCCCAGAGCGGGGCATGCTGCGCGTCCGTGTGCGCGCCTCGCGTGGGAGCGCAGAGGGCCCCGCGCCCAGCATGGAGCTGGAGTTCGGATGGCAGGCGAGCAACGACTCCCGCGCGACGCTGCAGATCGGTCAGGACGGACTGGTCGTGGACGCGACCAGAGACGCGCCAAGGTTCTATGAGTGGGATGTCCCGCTGAGCCAGATCTATCCGCGCAACTGGGTGCGGAAGACCGCAGAGATGGGCGCCCTCCCGAGCCCGTCCGAGTTCATCAAGCTGGCGAACACCTCCATCTCCGGCGGGGCCCTCCACATCGACTACGTCGAGGTCATCGCGCCGGTGTACGAGGCGTGGCCGCCTGACTCACACACTCGCATCTTCGCCCCGAGCGACCGCCAAGGCGACGAGCGCGTGTATGCCCGAGAGATCCTCGGGAGCTTCATGCCGCGCGCGTGGCGTCGCGGGGTGAGCGCGGAGGAGGTGCAGCACAAGCTGGAC
>JAKVCE010000190.1 GCA_022447405.1 Planctomycetota bacterium
AACCGTCAGAGGGGCCTGTTGCTATGCGCTCGACCCAGGCGCTGGGACCGGGGTCTCACCTTCAGTGCGGGCGATGATCGCCGCTCCGCAGGAGTCAGACCAGATGTTGACCACGGTGCGCATCATGTCGAGCGGCCGATCCACTGCCAGGAGCAGGGCGGCCCCCTCGAGGGGCAGCCCGAGGGCTGAGAGGATGGTCAGCATCATCACGAGCCCAGCAGAGGGGATCCCGGCGGCCCCAATGCTCGCCATCAGGGCCATCATGACGATCAGGCCCTGCTGGCTCATCGTCAGGGCGAACTCCGGGTCCACCGTCGCGTAGTACTGGGCGAGGAAGATGACGCCGATGCACTCATAGAGCGCCGTCCCGTCCATGTTGATCGTGGCCCCGAGGGGCAGGGTGAAGGAGGTCACCTTGTTGCTGACCTTCCCCCGCTCCTCCACGGAGCGCATCGTGACGGGGAGGGTCATGGCCGAAGAGCTCGTGCTGAAGGCGGTCATGAGCGCCGGCGACATCGCCTTCAGCCAGCGACGCGGGCTGATGCCGCCGACGAACTTGAGGAGGACGGGCAAGGTGACGCAGGCGTGGATCACCAGCGCCAAGGCGACGGTGCCCATGTAGAGGAGCAGCGGCTCGAAGACCGCGAAGCCGGTGCGCGCCACGACCTTCACCATCAAGGCGAACACCCCGTAGGGCAGGAGGAAGAGGATGCCCTCCGCCATCTTCATCATCACCGCGAAGAAAGACTCGAAGAGCTCCCGCATCCGCTCGGAGTGGGGAGCGCCCGCCTTCGAGATGAAGAGGCCGAGCAGCAGCGCGAAGAAGATGACCTTGAGCATCGCGCCGTTGTCCGTGAAGGCGTCGAAGACGTTCGAGGGCACCATGCGCACGAAGATCTCGATGAAGTTCTCCTCCCTCGCCCCAGCGGCCGCCGTCGGAGACAGGCCGAGCTCTGCGCCGTCGCCTGGTTTGACGAGGTTCACGAGGGTCTGGCCGACGCAGATGGCGAGCAGGCTCGTCGAGACGTAGTAGAGGAAGGTCTTGCCGCCGAGCCTGCGCAGGTCCTTCATCGTCCCGACACCGGTGACCCCACAGACGATCGAGGAGAGGACGAGCGGGACGATCAACATCTTCAAGAGGGACATGAAGATCGTCGCGATCAGCTCAAAGGGCTCGATCCACTTGGCGCGGGCCGAGGCCGGGTCGAGGTCTAGCGCGACCGGCGCGAGCGCTCCGCCGCGCTCAAGCCAGAGCACCTCTCCGATGGGGCGTGCGCTCACGAGCGCCGCGAACTGCGCGGGATCGCTAAGGCTGATCCGCTCCTCTTCGGGCGCGCCGCGGTTGACGACGACCGCCGCGACCTCGTCGCCGGCGCTGAAGGACTTCGCCCCTGGCCCGGTGGCCTGGGTGACGACGAGCCCTCCCTCTGTCGCCTCGAAGCTCAGACCGGAGCGGGGGCTCCCTTCGACAAACTGCTGCAGGCCGACACCGAAGAGGGCGCCGGCGAGCATCCACGCGAGGACTTTCCAGTGCAGGCTCATGCCGTGAGCCTACAGAAGAGCCGCCTCGCTCTGAAAGCTTGGCGGCTCTACGTCTTGGCCTAGGGGCCCTCAGTCCTTGAACTGGAGGGGCGGGTTGTCCATCTCAGGCGGGATCGGGACCCCCTTGAGCGAGAGGATCGTGGGGGCGATGTCCAGGAGGTGGGCTCCGCCTTCAGGGACCTCCACAGGGCGGTTGCAGAAGAAGGTCCCGGTGACGCGGTTCAGCGCCACGGAGACATGACCTCCTGACCAGTTCATGTCATTCGCCTCGATGACCGGCGCAGAGACCCACGCTCCAGAGTCGTCCTTCTTGAGCTTGATGTCCCCCATCGTCGTGCCCCAGGACACACGGTAGGTCGGCGCGAAGCCCGGGATGAGGTCTCCCTCAAGGTCCCTGTACTCGCCCTGGTGGAGCTCGTCGATGACGTGGACCTCTTCGACGACCTTCGCGCCCGTCGCTGGGTCGGTGGCTGCGAAGAGCCGCTCCTTGATCTCGGCGATGAGCGCCGGACCATCCGCGGGCTTCACGATGCCTGTCGGCTCGCGACCTTCGAGGTTGAGGTAGATCATCCCGAGACCGAGGGAGTAGGCGCGCGTCTTCTCCCAATCGACATACATGAGCGCGCTCTTCATCCCGGAGGAGACGCCCTCCTTCATGACGAGGTAGCCCTCCTGCTCTAGCCAGTTGTTCACATGGAACTGCCAGCGGAAGGTCTGGAAGCCGTGGTCTGCGCAGATGATCAGGGTGTCCTCAGGGCGCATGTGCTCGTCGACGACCTCACCCACCACGCGATCGAACTCCTCATAGATCGCGGGGATGGTGTCGGCGAAGGTGATCTCCTCGCCCGCGAACTGGATCTTCGTGGCCGCGGCCTCCGCGTCGAAGCGCGGGTGGTCCGGGTCATAGAACTGATACATCATGTGCTGCACGCGGTCCGGCGTGCTGAAGACGCTGAAGAGCACGTCCCAGTCGTCGCGCTTCAGGACCTCCTCGGTGAGGCGCTCGCGCCATCCGAGGGTGAACTCGATGTCCTCCATCAAGGTCTCCCCGCCGATCTTGCCGTCCTTGAACGGCATGGTGACGCAGGCCCACCCGAAGGTCTCGAAGGGCTCACCCAGCCAGTCGGCGAGCTCCTTGGAGAAGCCAGCGGGCTGGCTCACGGGCTGCCAGAAGGGCGGGTTCGACGGGTCAATGTCGAGGGTGTTCACAAAGAGCTCAAAGTGCGGCTCGTTGACAGAGACGAGCTTCACGCGGGTCACCGCGTGCGCCTTGACGAGCGGATTGAGCTCGAAGGTGAGGTTGTACCAGTCGGACCACTCGCCCTCTTGGAGGACCTGCGTCTCGGTGCCCAGGGTGACGCGCAGGCCGCTCTCTGTGCGCTTCACGCCGAGGGGGAGGGTCGCGCGCGGCCCGAGGGTGAGCTCTTCCTTCAGTCGCTTCTGGCGATCGCGGAGGGCGCTGCCCTCTTTCCAGCCGAGGCCGGGGTCGCCGAGCTTGTCCTCGATCTCCTTGACCTCCGCCTCGATGGCCTTGGCGGCGTGGGGGTTCAGGGGGCCGTAGAGCTCCGTGTCGATCTTGTCGCCGTTCCAGTCGACGCGGAAGATGGTCCCCGCAGTGAGGCCCTTCTTCTTGCCCTTGGGCGGACGCTCAAATGCGAAGTCGTCGGTCGTGTAGATGAACCACTCTCCGTTCGCCCCGCGGATGTCCGGGACGCCGAGCCCCGCGAGGACGCGGGCGTTCTCGACCGGCTCGCGGTCCCAAGCCATCGCAGCGTCGAGCACGACGCAGCGCTCACCTTCGAGGGCAGCGACCTCCCAGAAGGGGACAGCGCGCATCGGGTTCGAGACGACGGAGGGGATGATCTCCGGGACGAAGCGGGACGCTTCATTCGCTGAGAAGGCCCCGACCCCACCCATGAAGAGCCCGATGAGCCCAGAGGGGACGACGCCGAGCTTGAGCAGGAACTTCAAGACGCAGAAGAAGACGAGGGCCGCGAGGACCCCGACGAGGGCCATGAGGGCTCCCCCTGACATGCTCTGGATCAGACCGAGCGCGCCGTCAGCCTGGAAGTCGCTCATCGGCCTGGCGCTGGAGCTCTGGTGCCCGATGTCCGGCATCGGGACCTCCTGGCCGCCTATGTCGCGGAAGGTGCGCTTCACGAAGCCGGGCACTCCGGTCTCAGAGGGGTTGCGACCTGTGTTGAGCGCAGCCCAAGCCGTGGGAGACTCGGGCGAGATCGTCGAGGTGAGCGGGGCGAAGGTCCCCTGCTCTGCCAGCTTCGCGAGGTTCGGGAGCCGGCCAGCGTCGATGAGCTCCAGCGCGGTCTCGTAGTCACCGCCGTCGATCCCCAGCACGATCACGCGGCCCTCATCCCTCTCCGGGTCCGTGAGGCCTGGGCCCGCGGGGGCCGCAGAGAGGGTCAAGAGGAGGAGCGTCGCAGTCTTTATGAGGTTGGTGGGGTGCATCGGTGTACCCAGCGCGTTCGCTGGAGGTAGGATCAGCCCCCGCCCGAAGGTGGGAGCCATGGTGGATCAATCGACGTCAGAGAGTCTGAGAGCGGCGCTGCGCCACCCGCGTACGCGGTCAGCAGGCGGAGAGACAGCCCCCGGTTCCCTACGGTATCGGCATAGGGCGCCACGCCTCTTTGGGCCTATGAGGGGCCTAAAGCGCTGGGGACCGAGGACGGGACGGGCTGCCTCTGCTGCGCCCATCGCGCTGCTGATCTTGCTCGCGGTGGGGCTCTGGGCCCTCAAGAGGGGCCAGGACGCCCCCCATGAGCTACCCAGCGCGCCCACCATCCAGGCAAACCCAGAGCAGGCGGCGGAGGCCCAACTCCCCGAGATCACGGGCGAATCCGTGCAAGAGAGGGGCGCTGGGCCCACCGAGGCCGTCCCCCATGCGACCTCCAGGACGGACGGCGAGGGCTCCTTGAGGGGCGTGCTCCTCGACCGAACAGGGAAGGGCGTGCCAGAGCAGTGGACCCTGGTCCTCTCGCCCAACTCGGCGATACGGACCCCCACTCCCAGGAGAGAGCTGCGCTTTCAGTTCCAGGAGGGTGAGGAGCGCTTCCACGTGGAGGACGTCCCGCTCGGCGCCTACGACGTCTGGGTGGACGCCCCAGGCGCCAACCGACGCGCGACGCCGACGCTCCTCGTGAAGGGCTCGTCCAGCCCCTTCGTCTCCCTCGAGCTTCACGCCAGGGGCTACCTAGAGGGCGTCGTCCTCGACGAGGAGAACGAGGTCGTCCGAGACCTCGCGGTCACGCTCGCCTCGGTAGCCGGGCGAGGTGACCGGAACACAACGACTGACGGCGCAGGTCGCTACCTCTTCGATGACCTCTTAGACGGCGAGTACCAGATCTTCTTCGGCGCGCGGAACAACCCGCTGATCGGCCCAGAGGACGTCTTGTTTCAGGCGCCCTCGCTCCATTACCCCACGAGGCGCTTGCCCAAGCTCGGGGGCGTGCT
>JAKVCE010000191.1 GCA_022447405.1 Planctomycetota bacterium
TTTAAGAAGTAGCCCGTCAGGGAGAGCTCGCTGAAGAGGACGCAGTCTGCGCCCTCAGAGGCAGCGCGCTTGGCGGCCTCGGCGTGCATGGCGAGGTTCGCGTCTAAGTTCCCGAGCGTCGGCTCGAGCTGAGCTAGGTGGAGTTGGCAGTCCATCGAGGGGGAATCCTAACCGGGATCCGGCCGCCGCGTGATGAGCTCAGGACTGGGCCCGCGCGTACGCTTCCTGGGCGAGGTCTCCAGCCGAGACGCCCGCGGCCTCACCCTCGTAGGTGAGCACGAGGCGGTGACGCAGACAGGGCTGGATGACGGCCTCGAGGTCGTCCTCGCTGACGTGCAGCCGCCCTGCCAAGAGGGCGCGAGCGCGAGCGGCGCCGAGCAGGGCTTGGGCGCCTCTAGGGCTAGAGCCGTAGCGGACGTGCCGACGGATGAGGTCTGGCGCGGAGGCATCGCCGGGGTGAGTGGCTACGACCGTCCGCGCTGCTAGAGAGAGGATGTCGGAGCTAGCGGGGATCGACGCGGCGACAGCTTGGAGCTCGAGGACCTCGCCTCCCTTCAAGACAGGCTCAAGCGGAGCAGCGGCGTCGCGCTCCGCCTCGAGGATGTTGACGATCCCTTCGGCTGTCGGCGTGGAGACATCGACGCGCAGGAGGAAGCGGTCGAGCTGGGCTTCAGGGAGCGGGTATGTCCCCTCCATCTCAATAGGGTTCTGCGTCGCCGCCACGAAGAAGGGGCGATCGAGCGGGAGCGTCTCGCCGAACACGGTGACTTGGCGCTCCTGCATGGCCTCGAGCAGCGCGGATTGCGTGCGCGGCGTGGCGCGGTTGATCTCATCGGTGAGCAGCACCTGGGTGAACACCGGGCCACGCTCGAAGTGAAAGCGGTGTCCGCCGCCGGGATCCTCTTCGAGGATGCGCATCCCCAGGACGTCAGCAGGCATGAGGTCAGGCGTGCACTGCAGCCTGCGAAAGCTGAGGCCCAAGCAACTCGCGACCGTCCTGACCAAGGTCGTCTTGCCCAGGCCAGGCGCGCCCTCCAAGAGGACGTGCCCTCCGGCGAGGAGCCCGTGGAGGAGATCGTCCGTCGCCGCACGCTGATCAACGAAGCGTGTCTCGATGGCGTCGCGCAGGTCGCGCGCCTTGCTCCGCAGGGCGGAGATGCGTTCCTCGGTGAATTCGGTCAAAGCAGGTGCTCGCTGATTTTCCTAGAGGCCTCGATGAGATCGCTCGCGCGCCGGCGGCCGCCCCCATCATCCGGACCGACGAGGAGCGCGTCCATCCCGACCGCGCGCGCGCCGTCGTAATCCTCGCGCGGGCTGTCTCCGATGTGCAGAGCATTCTCCGGCGAGACGCCCGCTCGCTCCAGGGCGCGGTGGAAGATCTCTGGGGCGGGCTTCTCACAGCGCTCTTCGGCGCTTGTGAGGGTGAACTCCAAGCGCTCAGAGAGCCCGAGTCCAGAGAGGAGGGCGTGGAGGTCCTCCGACCAGTTTGAGATGACAGCCATGCGCACCCCTGAACGCGCCAGAACCCCCTGAAGTTCGAACGCTCCTGGAAGAACTTTGAAGGAGGAGGGGTCCCTGAAGTCGGCGAAGAGGGCCTCTTCGATCCCAGGGAGGCGGTCGGGGGCCAAGCCGAGCTCGCCCACAAAGACCCGGTGGATCAGGGCGGAGAACCACTCCAGCTGATAGCGCCAGGCGCCGTGGAGCTCTCGAGGGAGGCGGTCGTGCACCTCGCGCATGAGGTCAGCCATCTCCTTGCCGGTCACAGGAAGGCCTGCATTGCGAGCTGCGGCGGCGTACATATCCCCCCGCGAGGAGCGCTCCCCGAGCAGGGTGCCGCCGGCGTCCAAGGTGACGAGCTCAAGAGACCGTGTGCTCACGCCTGCATTCTAGTGCCCTGGGTGGCAGGCTTGGGCTAAGCCCGGGCTTCGCTCGGGTGTTCGACCACAGATGAGAGCCCTGACCTTGACCCTCTTCACCCTCGCCGGGTGCGCGACCTCGGGCGACGCTGGCGTGGAGGCGAACGAGCGCCTCGCCGCGGCCGCCTCTAGGAGAGGCGACTGGGCTGTCGCAGCAGACCTCTGGCATCGGGTCTATCTCGCCGACGGCTTGGACAACTCGCGCGCTTGCCTTGAGACCTCAAGGGCGCTCGCGGAGCTCGGAGACCCCGGCAGCGCGGAGGCGCTCTTGCGAGACGGGCTGAAGCGCTTCCCTGAGAGCGCAGCGCTCCACGAGCTCCACGGCCGAGTCCTTGAGGAGACGGGCTGGCGTCGAGCCGCTGAGGCTGCTTATGGGAAGGCGCTCGAGTTCCAACCGGGGCTCGTGAACTCCCTCGCTGGGCTCGGCAGGGTCCGCTTGCAGCTCGGGCTGGAGACCTCAGCGATCCCTCCGCTCGCGCGCCTCGTGGAGCTGGACCCGAGCGTAGAGTCTCTGCGGCTCCTCACTGAGGCAGCGCGCAGCGCGGGAGATCACGTCATCGCCTACGACGCCTACCTGCACCTCTTCGAGCTGAGCCCAGGGACCCTGTGGGAATTCGTCGACGCAGGCAGCCTCGGGTTGAGCCCTAGCTTGCGGGTTGAGCGGCGCGCTAGCGGACCGGTCTGTGAGGCTTGGCTTTCACGGGCCTTAGAGCTCGACCCTCAGTGCACACGAGCGCACATCTCGCTCGGCAGACATCGTGTCTTGGCAGGGGAGGACGATGAGGCAGCGGCGTACCTCCTCCGCGCGCTGGAGACAGACCCCGCCAGCGTCGAGGTGATCTTTGAGCTCACAGAGCTAGAGCTGCGACGCGGAGAGCGCGACGCGGCCAGCGAACTCCTGGATCAGGCCGGGGAGCTCGTAGAAGACGAAGCCTCGCGGACGCGCCTCGAGGCCCTCTTGGCGAGGGCTGAGGAGCTAGCAGCGCAGCCGGACTAGCCGTCTGAGAGCGAGGCCACGAGCTCGTCGAGCTTGGCCGTCACCTCTTCAGCGAACTCGTCCCCGAAGTCCATCGCGAGGACGTCCACCTCCTCGAAGGTGTAGCGCCCGCTCGTAGCGCTGTAGGGGATGCCGTACTCCCAGCGGCTTCCGTCTGTGGCGTGGATGACGAGCTCGACCTGCGCATCGCCTTCGACGGGCTTCACTTCGTAGGAGACGACTTCGTATTCGCTCATGGGGGCTCGGGGCTCGGCGTAGGTGCGGTCAGCGGGTCCGGCCTGCGCCGGCCCCGTCTCGGTCATGGTACTCGCTCAGCGGCTCACTTCGTCTCATCTCTCTCCGAGACGCTCTCATGGTGGAGGTTCTTGAGGGCCTCATTCACGGGATCAGGCGGCGGGGCCTGCGGCTGCAGCTCCAGGTCATCGAAGAGCGTGGGCTCGCGGAGGGTCTCCTCGACGCGCTCCTGAGTGAGGCGCGAGAGGTTTCTCCGGGCGCCGACATCGTGGGCGCGCTCTCCCACCGGACCCGCGGGGCGCTTGGCGAGGTCGCCGAGCTCCTCCTCCAGGCCGTAACAGAGGACCTTGTCGCCAGGCTCAAGCCGAGTCTTCGGCCTGGGCGCAGCGAGCACAGAGCCAGAGCGCCGCCGCACGTTGAGGACGAGGATCCCCTCCTCGTTGAGCGCGAGCTCCTTCAGGGGTCCGCCCGTGAGCCAGGTGTCCGGCTCCACGGTTAACTGAGCGACGGAGAAGCCCTTCTCGATGCGCAAGAGCTCTTCGTAGTCCAAGATCCGCAGCTTGCTAGAGCGCATCAGGTAGCGGGTCAGGATGGGGATGAAGAGCTTGTCGAGCGCGTTCGTCTTGATGAGGGCGGCCAGACCCAACAAGGAGCCGATCATCCACCAGGTGCGTATCTGGATGTCATCCCCAGCGGTGGAGAAGGTCACGACGACGGTGGCGAGGGCGGAGCTGACGCCGATGCTCCCGAGGGTGATCATCGTGCTGATGACCCGCCTCCGCGCTGGGTGGCCGACGATGTTCTCGGACTCAGAGGTCGTGAAGCCGGCGCCGGTGAAGGCCGACTGCGCCTGAAAGCTCGCGACGTCCCAGGAGAGGCCGGTGAGCCGGAGCGCGACCGCGCCACCCCTGACCACGAGGGTGCTGAGCAGGATGACGAGGATGAAAGAGAAGACGGCGATCATGGTGCAGCGACGAGGTGTAGGAGCGAGTCTAGTGTCATCCGGCCAGCAGTTGGAGGTTGGAGGTGGAGGTTGATCCGCCGCGCGGGGAGGCAGAACATGTCGCCAGGCGAGAGGCTCACAGGAGGAGCAGCTATGACCGATGACTTGGCAATGACGAAGGACCGACTCGACGCGCTTGAGCTCAAGGCGAGAGGGCCGATCCTGCGTGCTTTGAAGGTTGCAGAGCGCCTCGCGGCGCTCTCGCTCTGCGCGCTCTCCTTGGCCTCCTGCTCGGACTTCTCTTCCCAGTCCAGCTCGTGGTGGCTGCGCTATCACCCGGAAGAGGACGAGGCCGTCTATGTGGAGGTCATGGACGGCGTGACCGCCAAGGCGTCCGCGGCGGGGCCCCTCCGAGAGCTCGCCAAGGGGTGGCGCAGGTACCCACCCGAGGGCGGCTTGATCACCCTTGATCTCGATGAGGAGCTAGACCCGAATGACATCCCAGAGGGGGTGAACAGAGAGCGCGTCCAGGCGCTCCTCGCCTCCCTCAGGCGAGAGGCCGTCGTCAGTGAAGCGGGCTTGTTCCGCGTCGGCGCGGAGGGCGTGGGCCTCTACCGCGTCACCGAGATCAAGGACCTCTCGGTGTTCTTGAGTGACCTGAACGAGCTCTGCAACATCGCCCTGGAAGAGGAGTGGGCAGAGGAGGGCGTGAACATCTCGTGGGAGCACCTCGAGCTAAGCGAAGAGACGAAGGCGCGCTGGATGAAGCGAGCGGGAGAGCGAGAGCCTTGGCTGACGCGCACGGGCGCGACCTTCACCCTCGACCTCCCGATGACAGAGGGGGAGGCGGCGGGCTTCTTGCGTGCGGTGCTCGCGGACGCGGAGGACTTCCCGCCGGAGGCCTGGTTCATGAAGGC
>JAKVCE010000192.1 GCA_022447405.1 Planctomycetota bacterium
GTGTAGTCGTCAGCGAGCTCAGCCCGCTGCTCCTTGTAGTACCAGCCCTCCATGTAGAGGGGGGGGAGGCCAGCTGAGCGACCCTCGGGGTCCAGGTCGTGCATCTCGTTGATGTAGGGGCCGAGCTCCATCTTCTGGGTCTCCCCGAAGCAGCGCCCGACGCGCACCTCTTCAGCTCCATACTCCTCGCGGAAGTGATCGAAGCTCCAGCGCTGCATGGCAGGCCAGTCATCCATCATGCCCTCGAGGACGACCGGCTTGCGCTTGGCGTAGTACTCGTGGAAGAACTCGCGCGGGGTGATCCCGCGCACGCGATCAAGCTCGCCGATGTGGCGAGGGTCCTTCGAGGGGGAGGTGGTCGTGGGGTCAGGGCACATGACAGGAGAGGGGCTAACGTCGAGATCGGCAGGGCGTGGCCATTCCCTGAGCTAATCTCGCGGTCTCGGCGGAGGGATGAGCCAGCTTCAGGATTGACCCGGGCTCACGCACGCTGGAGGGATGTCGCGTATCCTGTCTGGATGAAGATCACCGCTCTCACCCTCGCTGTCCTCGCGTCCGCCCCCCAAGCGCCCGCCCAGGAGCCCTCGCCTGTCGCTAGTCCGACCACTTGCGGGCTCGGCTCTGCCTTCCACGCGGGCCGCAGGCAAGCGCTGGCAGAGTCCGTAGGGGAAGGCGTGCTCGTCTTCCGAGGCATGCCGAACACCCGCTCGTACCGACGCTTCCACCAAGACAAGACCTTCTGGTGGCTCACCGGGATCGAGACTCCGAACGCTGCCATCGTGATGGACACCCGGACGAACGAGGAGGTGCTCTTTCTCCCCAAGCAGAACCTCGGACTCGAGCGCTGGGAGGGCGAGATGTGGGACGCGGGCGACGAGTGGGTCAGCGAGGTCAGCGGCTTCACCGACATCCGCCCAGGCACGCAGATCACCTCCTTCCTGAAGGAGCGCCTCGCTGACAAGCCCACGGTGTGGATCTCCAAGGAGCCGCACGTGGAGCTCGCGGGTTGCTATGACCGCGCCGAGCCCTATGACCGCAACCGCAAGCGTGACCCCTTAGATGGCCGGGTGAACCGCGAGCAGGCCCTCGAGGACAAGCTCATCGAGCGCTACGACGTCGAGGTCAAGGACTGCCAGAAGCAGATCGCGGACCTCCGCAAAGTGAAGACCGCTGAGGAGATCGAGGCGATGCGCAAGGCCAACGACATCGGCGTCGCCTCGATGATCGAGGGCATGCGGGCGACGAAGCCCGGCGTGAGCGAGTGGGAGCTCGACAGCTTGATGAGCTTCGTGCAGCGTCGCATGGGCGCCGCGGGCCCGGCCTATGAGGCGATCGTGGGGGCCGGCGCGAACGCGCTCATCCTCCACTACATCTCGAACCACGAGGTCTGCCAAGACGGACAGCTCATCCTCGTCGACTTCGCCCCCGAGGTGAATCACTTCATCACAGACATCACCCGCACTTGGCCGGTGAACGGCAAGTTCACGGAGCGCCAAGCAGAGATCTATGACTGCGTCCTCGCGGCGCAGGAGGCGGCGATCGCCGCGGTCAGGCCTGGCGTCACGATCCGCGACGTGCAGAAGGCCGCGATGGACGTCATCGAGGAGCGCGGAATGCGGAGCCTCGTGCGGCACGGCTTCTTCCACTTCGTCGGGATGGAGGTGCACGACGTCGGAGGCATGCGCGGCGAGCTCGAGGCCGGGATGGCGTTCACGATCGAGCCTGGGCTCTACGAGGACGAGACCTCGATCGGCGTCCGGATCGAAGACGTCGTGGTCGTCACCGAGGACGGCTGCATCAACCTCTCTAAGGGTTGCCCGCGGGACCGCAAGGAGATCGAGGCCATCGTCGGCAAGGGCGGCATCCTCGACTCGATGGACGAGCGCTGATCTCTGGGCTTCCGGCTCGTATTCAGAGGCGGCGCCGCTAGAATTCGCCCACCATGGCGACGCTCAAAGAACTCACCGACCAGCTTGAGGGACACTCCAATCGGCTGCAGCAGCTGAAGGAGTCTCTTTGACTACGAAGGCGCGGTAACCCGCTACAAGGAGATCGAGGAGGCCCAGAGCCAGCCCGACTTCTGGAACGATCAGGAGGAGAGCCAGAAGCTCATCGGGCAGCTCAAGCGAGCGAAGACGGTCATCGAGCCGATCGAGCTCGTCCAGGACGCGCACGACGAGGCAGAGATCCTCGTCGAGATGGCGGAGGAGGAGGGCGAGGAGGCTGTCCTTGAGGACATGGAGGTCCTCGTCGCGACCTCGAAGAAGGGCATCGACGCCCTCGAGTTCCGCGTCATGCTCGGCGGCCCTCAGGACGCGTGCAACGCCTACCTGCAGATCTCAGCGGGCGCAGGTGGCGTCGACTCCTGCGACTGGGCGGGGATGCTCTTGCGCATGTTCACGCGCTGGGCCGAGTCCAAGGGGCACGAGGCGAACCTCATCGACCGCGTCGAGGAGACCGAGGGCGGGATCCGCTCGGCGACGCTCTACGTGAAGGGCTCCTTCGCCTTCGGCCACTTGAAGGCGGAGCTCGGCGTCCACCGCCTCGTGCGCATCAGCCCCTTCGACTCTCAGGCGCGGCGCCACACGGCCTTCGCCTCCGTCGACGTCTCTCCGGAGGTTGAGGACGACCTCGACGTCGACATCCCCGAGTCCGAGGTCAAGGTGGACACGATGCGCGCGGGTGGCGCGGGCGGACAACACGTCAACAAGACGGAGTCCGCCGTGCGCCTGACGCACATCCCCACCGGGATCGTGATCCGCTGTCAGAACGAGCGCTCACAGCACAAGAACCGCGCCCTAGCGTGGAAGCTCCTCAAGGCGAAGGTGCTCCAAATGAAGCTCGCTGAGCGCGATGACGAGATGTCGAAGATGTACGGCGCGAAGGGAGAGATCGCCTTCGGGAGCCAGATCCGCTCCTATGTCTTACACCCCTATCAGATGGTGAAGGACCACCGCACGAGCGTAGAGAAGGGGAACGTCCAGGGGGTCCTAGACGGTGACCTCGACGAGTTCATCGAGACCTACTTGCGGACTAAGGGCGCGCAGACGGGTTAGCTCAGTCGCCCGCGTAGCCGAGCGCGGCGAGGTGCCCTGACTCGTCGCGGCGAACGGCGCGTCCTTCGGCGGCCCGCGCTGCGTGCGCCCTGAGGCGCGCGCGCCACTGTGAGAGAGAGCTCGCCCGCGCAGGGTAGATGTCGCGCTCTTCACCCGGGTCCTCGACGAGGTCGAAGCAGGTGAAGGTGTCAGCGGCGGGGTCGTAGATGAGCTTGGTGGACTCGTCGCGGAGACAGAGCAGGTCTCGTGGGGCCTCAGGCTTGTGGGTCTCCGCGAGGAGCGTGCGCGGCTCGTCGCTCGAGACCAGCGAGGCTCCCCTCATGCGATGCCAGGGGGCGACGTCTGTGAGCTCGAGGATGGTGGGGGCGAGGTCGACGTGGGTGACGAGTCGCTCAGCGTTCCGTGCCAGTGAGCGCTTAGCGCGCGACCTGGTCGCGCGGATCACCAGGGGCACCCGAAGGACCTCGTCATAGAGGGTGTTCACATGACCGATCTGCCCGTGCTCTCCGAGGGACTCGCCGTGGTCCGAGGTGAGGATGACGAGGGTGTCCTCGGTGAGGCCGCGCTGTTCGAGGTCATGCATGAGGGCGCCGATGGCGTCATCCACGGCCGCGACCTCGAGGTCATAGCGGCGCTTGATCTCTTCGACATCGGGGGCGTCGTTCAGCCAGACGCTGAGCTCTACCGCGTCACCCGTTGCTTCGAAGGTGAAAGAGAGCTCTGTGTTCGCCTTGAGCGGCGCGCCCTCATCGAAGCGGAGAGGCAGCGTGACGCCACGGGTGGACACGCGGACCTCTCGCGCTTTGAAGGGGTGGTGTGAGGAGAAACGGATCGTGTGCTCGCCGGGCTCGAGGTCGAGGGTGCGCTTCCACCAGCTCATCTCCGAGGTGGTCGCCGCGCCCGCGGGCCGATCATCGACAAAGACCTGCGCGGTGTGCCCGGCGGTGCCCTGACAGTTGTAGGGCTCGTGCGGATCAGAGAAGTGCGCGAAGAGGAAGAAGGGCTTGGACTCGTCCCGACCCTCGAGGAGGCGCGTGACGCGAGGCAGCACCTCGTGACCGCGCTCCACCGGGCGACGTCCGGTGTCGTAGAGATGGAAGCCGCGGTCGACTCCGCAGCCCGTGACTACGGGCCAGAGGGTCGCGAGGCTGACGGCTGCGAGCGACTCGTATCCGCGGGATGCCAGGTGTTGTCCGAGCAGGGGCAGCTCGCGCTCGACGGCTTGTCCGTTGGTGAGGACATGGCTCTCCGACGGGAGGAGGGAGGAGAAGAGCGAGGCGTGCGCCGGGAGGGTCATCGGCGCGTGAGCGAAGGCGCTCTCAAAGCGGACGCCTTCGTCAGCGAGGGCGTCCATGTTCGGGGTGATCCCGCGGCCGAGGGCGTCGGCGCGGAGCGTGTCGACGACGATCAGGAGAACATTCTCCCTGCGCCTGTCTTCCTCATAGTCGGAGGGGACGCCGACGAGGGCGACCGTGAGGGCCGCACATGTAAGGACTGCGAGGGGTGCGCGCATGGCTCGTTGGGGCCCATGATCCGGGCCCATGTCCCCCTTTATCGTCTCTAGGGCAGCTCCAGCTTCAGTGTTCTGGAGGCCCAGAGGCGGCCTTGGCACCCCCTCAGAGGGGCTCCTGGGCTCAATCCCCCGTCCCGGTGTACCCGAAGGCCTCTAGCTGATCGAGGAAGAGCCGGTTGGCGTCGTCCGGGCTCCCCTCGGGGAGGGTGAAGGGGCGGTCAGACAGGATCTCCCGCAGGGAGCTCCTGAAGGAGTCGCAGCGAGCGGGATCCTGCTCGGCGAGGTCAACGAGCTCTCCCGGGTCGCTCTGGAGGTCGTAGAGCTCCTCCGCGCCGCCCGGCACGTGGTACCAGCGGTAGCGGTCGTCGGAGAGCGAGAAGCGCAGCTCCGCCCCCCAGCGCGTGGGGCGCACCGAGCGCTGAGAGAGAGCGA